>NZ_JAUBVJ010000118.1:0-20577 GCF_036702785.1 Microcoleus sp. AR_TQ3_B6
GACAGGGAATTCATTCCCTGGCTGCCGGATGATCGGGAGGACTGGCGGACTAAAAGGTTAAGTTGACACTAATAGGCTCTTGGAGTGTCCCTGCTTGGTTAATGTACCCGGCAAACTAGGGCGATCGCCTCTTGATTTTCCAGCAGCAAACCGTACTCCAAACCTTCAACAACAGCCTGACAGGAAGCATCCAAAATATTAGTAGAAACTCCCACCGTTGTCCACCGCTGCTGGCGGTTGCTCGATTCCAATAAAACGCGAGTTTTAGCACAAGTGCCCGCACCGGAGTCTAGAATTCGCACTTTGTAGTCTGTCAGGTAAAAATGCGCGATGGCCGGATAAAAATTCACCAAAGCTTTCCGCACAGCCGCATCCAAAGCCGCAACCGGGCCGTTTCCTTCGGCAGCTTCCAAGATATTTGTACCGTTTACTGACAATTTGACCGTGGCCAAAGCCGTACAATCTTCGCCAACCTTATCGCAGTGGACTTGAAATCCCTTAATTTCAAACCACCGCGGGCGTTGTTCCAAGGCTTCGCGCATTAACAATTCAAAAGACGCCTCAGCACCCTCAAATTGATATCCCTGACTTTCCAAATCTTTCAATTTTTCCAGAATTTGGCGGCAAGCAGGATTTTTGCGATCGAGCTCAATGCCAAAAGCGCGCGCCTTGGCTAAAACATTGCTCAAACCCGCTTGATCCGAAATCACAATTCGCCGCCTGTTGCCGATTTTTTCCGGTTCCAAATGTTCGTAAGTTAACGGATTTTTCTCAACCGCCGATACGTGAATTCCGCCTTTGTGAGCAAAAGCCGAAAGACCTACAAAAGGAGCACGATCGTCGGGAGCAAGATTGACAATTTCGCTGATCGATCGGCTGACTTGAGTTAATCGAACTAATTGCTCGTCTTGAATGCAATCATAACCCAGCTTGAGCTGAACATTTGGAATCAAAGAACATAAATCGGCATTGCCGCAGCGTTCGCCGTAACCGTTAATAGTTCCCTGTACCATCGTCACTCCTTCCCGCACCGCAGCCAAAGCATTAGCAACTGCAACTCCCGAGTCGTTGTGAGTGTGAATTCCCAGTTGAATTTTAAACTTTTTCCCGCCGTTAATCAGGGGGGGGTGAATTTCTGATTCAGAAATATCCCAACTTTCTATTGTTTCTGCTACATCGCGAACAACCTGACTGACTTCGTGAGGCAAAGTACCGCCGTTTGTATCGCAAAGCACCAGCCATTCTGCACCGGCAGCCGCCGCTACTTCTAAAGTTTTAATAGCATAGTCTCGATTGTGCTTGTAGCCGTCAAACCAGTGTTCGGCATCGTAAATAACGCGCCTTCCCTGACTGCGCAAATATTCAATTGTATCTCGAATCATCGCCAGATTTTCTTCTAGCGTGGTCTTCAAACTTTCAATAACGTGCAAATCCCACGACTTGCCAAACAGCGTCACCCAACGAGTACCGGCGGACAAAATAGCCTGCAACATTTCATCCTTAGCTGCCGTAGTTCCCGGCCGCCTAGTCGAACAAAAAGCTACTACTTCTGCTTGAGTTAGGGGCTGTTCTTTGAGCCGCCAAAAAAATTGTACGTCTTTAGGATTAGCCCCCGGCCAGCCGCCTTCAATAAAGGGAATTCCTAAACTGTCTAACTGCCGAGCAATTCGCAGTTTATCTTCGAGAGATAAGCAGAGTCCTTCGCACTGAGCACCGTCTCGCAGGGTGGTATCGTAGATCCAGAGCCGATTTGTCATGGGAAATTGCGATCTAGAAATTGGTAATATATCACTTACTATATTAGAGGAACTTATTTGTAATTAATGCGATAATATATATGAAAATTAACATAAATCTAACCGGGGTAAATTACTGTGGTCAAGGTACAAGCGCAAGGAAAAACATTTGAGTGCGATCGCGCAGCCAATCTCCGTGAAGTTTTGCTCAAAAACGGTATCGATCTCTACAACGGCAACGCCAAAGTCATCAACTGCCACGGCCTCGGCACTTGCGGCACCTGCGCTGTCAGCGTCGAGGGCGAAGTTTCCGAGTCTCAGTGGCGCGAAAAAGCCCGACTTTCGGTTCCTCCCCATTCTCCCGCATCCAACCGCCGTTTGTCCTGCCAAACCAAGGTTTTAGGGGATATTAAGGTGACAAAATATGACGGTTTCTGGGGCCAGGGTTCTGAAACTGTCTGGAAACCACAAGCCTAGATTTTTTGTTAAGAAAGGCAGATAGGACGATCGCCTGGCAAGATAATATGTAAGACTTGCGCAAGAATTCTCACTGTAAGGTGCACAGGCTGCACCTTACCCTACAGAAAGCCGAGAGGTCAATCGATTTTAGATTTTAGATTTTAGATTTTAGATTGACCCCACGGATAAATGCGGGGGCTTGAGGATTTTCGATTTTCAATTTTGGATTGATTCCACGGATAAATCCGAGGGCTTGTACCACCTTTGAAATTCTTGGTCAAAAAAACCAGAAAGTCCATATAAAAGTTAATGAATTCATCTCAAGATATTCTGATTATTGGCGGGGGAATAATTGGTCTTTCCCTAGCAGTAGAACTGAAATTGCGAGGGGCATCTGTCGCTGTTCTCACCGCCGATTCTAAACAACCGACGGCCCGGGCTGCTGCCGGAATGCTGGCCCCACAAGCCGAACGAATTCCTCCCAGTCCGATGCTGGATTTGTGCTTGCAAAGCCGCGCAATGTATGCCGCGTGGGTGGAACGGCTAGAAGATATTACGGGATTGAAAACGGGATATTGGCGATCGGGAATTCTGGCACCAGTGTGTCAAAATGAGCCTCAAGAAAAGCCGCTTTTGTCAAACCTTAATTATCAATGGTTGGACAGAGATGCTGTTCGCCAACATCAATTGGGATTGGGTCAAGAAGTAATTGGCGGTTGGTGGTATCCTGAGGACGCTCAAGTTGACAACCGCGCTTTATTTCGGACGCTTCAATTTGCAAGTAAAGAATTAAAAATTGATATTATTCAAGGCAGTGCAGAGGAAATTATTCGCCAGGGAAACAGAGTTTTTGGAGTGGAAACAACGGCAGGAAAATTACAAGCTGACCGTTATGTTTTGGCTGCGGGTCCTTGGTCTGAGAAATTATTGGATATTCCTGTTTATCCCATAAAGGGGCAAATGCTGTCAGTATGCGTACCAGAAACTTGTGAAGTTATGCAGCCGCTGCAAACAGTTTTATTCGGGACTGGCATTTATATTGTGCCGCGTCAAGATGGCAGAATTATTATAGGCGCTACTAGCGAAAATGTTGATTTTACGCCGGGAAATACGCCTGGGGGAATGCAAAGTTTGCTAGCAGGAGCGATTAAGTTATATCCCGAATTAGAAAATTATCCGATTCTGGAGTTTTGGTGGGGATTTCGACCGGCTACGACCGATGAGTTGCCGATTTTAGGTTCTAGTGTTTGGGATAATTTGACGCTGGCTGCGGGGCATTATCGCAATGGCATTTTGTTGGCTCCGGTGACGGCTAAATTGTTGGCGGATTTGATTTGGAATCAGAAATCAGATCCGTTATTGGCGGCTTTTCATTATTCTAGGTTTCGATCTTGGGCACTTAATTAAACCTCTATACGTAGGGTGCGCACTGCGCACCTTTCCACTGTAAGCAGCGCGTCAAACCATTTTTTTGTCTGAGTCCTGATTAGTTCGCATTCTGTTTTTTGGGTTGGTTCAATTCCCTGCATTTAGCGGCAGCTAAATCGTAAGCATTTTGGTAATCGCTACCGCCTAACATCAAATCACCGTAATATTCATAAGGTTGATTGCCATAAATTGGCAGCGGGTCGTCTTCAGGATAATCTTCTTTTGACTCTTCTAGGATTGCTTTGAGTTTCTTGACGCTGAGGCGCTGCACTGGGAAGTAATGAATGTCTTGAGCGATGAAACCGAGATGGGGAAAGGTGGGGTCAACAATTCGCTCGTCGAGTTCAATCCAGCTATACTCGATGGGTTTATACGGCGGTCCCGGTACAGCTAAAAAGCCTTGAACATAAATTGCCCCCTCGGTGGCTAATGCTGCTTTACAAGCGTTGTCAAAGCAGTTTTTACGGTTGCTTTTGATGCGAGCCGCTATTTCAATAGAAAGCGCCTCGTCTAATAGTTCGGTCATAATCCCTTCTCATCGCGTGTGCGACTAAATTGTAGCAAGTTAGAGTTCCGAAGACACAGAACGATCGCCAGCAAGTGCGATTATTTCTCAAATTCCCGTCTTCAGGAGTTGATACAGAATCAAGCAAAAAGTTGTGGATGTTTTGTCAAATCTGGCTTCCGGGGCGGGCGGTTTGCCCACCTACGCCGAGGGAGTGATACAGAGAGTTTGTCTTTCGCCCATATAGCCCGCAAATCCCAAGTTTTCGGGAGTAGCCCAACTGTTGAACCTGCGATCGAGTTGGCGGTAGAGCCCGCAACGGTAAAGGGTGCAACAGAGGATGCAAGCAACGATAGCGGCATACATCACCAAAGGTCGATCGTGCAACCAATCAATCATATTAATGCCTTCCAGTGCAGCTATTTGTTCGGCTGCTGACAGGCTTCACAGTTTTTTTTGTAAACAAACCAGAGTTGTGATAACCTCATAAATGTGCAAAAATCGGTTTCCACAAAAAAAACCTTTGGCAGAAACGGGGAAAGTCCGGCGTAAATCCGGCGCTGTCCCGCAACTGTGATGAGATTATACAGTCTCTTAGTCAGAAATCCCGCCGATCGCAAACCTGTTCTTTTTCGTCTACGAGGCATAGATGATGGTTAATTAAGCCTTTTCAAAATTCATGTATTATGGGGATAAATCTATTGACGTAGAACGATATTGATTAGGTTGATACGGTACCGCATCACTGGCAATTCTTAAAGGAGTTATCGGTAACAGATTATCGGCAACGACGGTCAATCGATTTTAGATTTTAGATTTTAGATTTTAGATTGACCCCACGAATAAATGGGGGGGCTTGAGGATTTTCGATTTTCGATTTGGGATTGATTCCACGGATAAATCACGTGGCGGGTACCACCTTTGAAATTCTTGGTCAATAGAGCCATCCGCTAGCTCAAATTTGCTTCAAATCATTGCAACCTACAATCCCACCAAATAAATTATTATTCTGCTAACAGGTCACGGTCAAAGAGAAATTGATTTACTGCAACGATTAGCAATTACTCTTGCCGTTTGTTACGATCGAGTACGTCAACGCTGTGATGAACTTCAGCTTTGCGAGACAACCCAAAGGAGGAGCTAATGAAGTAAATATTATCAGCAGGTTTGTAAAGCCGGGGTTGAAATTCAACCGCAATTAACCCAAGTGCCTGCAACAAAACAATGCCCCAAATAGCCATCCTATCCTGATGCTAAGCTAAGCACTTATCCACACACCATAGATATACTGAATGAAAAGCGCGATCGAAAAGTCGGATTTTGTGCTAGCTCCTTATATGAAGAGCAACAATTTGAAAGCTACTTGCCAAATACTCAATACAGTGATTCCTTATATATTCTTATGGTTTTTAGCATTTAAAGCGGCTGCCATTTCTGTATTGCTTCTGCCGCCGATAATGGTGTTGATGACACTTTTTTCAGGACGTTGTTTCTCTTTGATGCACGATTGCGGACACTATTCTCTTTTTAGTTCCAAAAAAGCCAATCGCATTATGGGTTTTCTGCTAGGTATCATCAATGCGATTCCTCAGTACCCCTGGTCGAGGGGACACGCTTATCACCACAAACATAATGGTAATTGGGATATGTACCGAGGCCCTTCGGCGTTGATATCTACCGAAAAATTTGCGGCGCTAAGTCCATTTAGTCAAAAGATGTATCAGTTACTCAGACACCCATTGATGCTGTTTCCCGGTGGTTTTTTCTATCTGATTATTAAGCCAAGACTGGCGCTGATATTGGGACTTACGGGTTTTATCCGGCATATTTTTGCTTGTCTCAATCAAGATTTTGGCATGGGTTTATCTGCAATCATTGCTGCTTATAAATCCAAACATTGGTATACGACGGCTGAGTTTTGGGATTTATTGTTCAACAATATTTGTGTTGTTGGTAGCTGGATTTATCTGAGCAACTTACTGGGGTTTGGCTTTTTCTGGAGTGTTTACTCAATTGTCATGACTTGTTCAGCAGCAATATTTATCTGTATTTTCTTTGTTCAGCATAATTTTGACGGTTCCTACGCTCATAAAGCTGAGGGTTGGGACTATCTTCTTGGCGCAATTGAAGGCAGTAGTTACCTAAAATTACCAACTATTCTCAATTGGTTTTCGGCTGATATTGCTTACCACAATATTCATCATCTCTCTGAGCGCATACCTAACTATAATCTTCTGGCTTGTCACAATGCTAATATTCACTTGCTTGCTAATTCAAAATCACTGAGAATTCGCGATATTCCTGACTGCTTCCAATTTATTCTCTGGGATGCTGCTTCAGATAGTCTGCAATCGATTAAATTATTTCAACAACAAGAAGACATTCCCTTAAGTAATGTAGCTAATTAAAATCGGTGGGCAATAAATTTGGTTGCTTTTTTATCACCAAAATCCTATGATTAGGGGTGCAGCTAGTGGGATAAATTTTAACAGTAACTTTCCTAGTTAAGTAGGTGGTTACAAATAAACATAGATGGGTCGGGCGGGTTGACGCGGGAGCTATGCTAGCAGCCAGTTGAGTCGGACAAAACCCGATCTCCTCGTGACCAGTTTATTTGCACCAACCTACTTACAGCATTTTTTAGGTAAGTGAGGTACACAGCTTTCGATAGAGGACACGGCAGTGCCGTTTCCCGTAAGCTCGCGATCGCTTGACAGGTGTACTTCATCAACATGGAATCTGCTGTATCTAGAGTCTAAGTATAGATGACTCAAAGTATCTGTTACTTGTCAATGCAACAATTCCTCTAATTTTTGCTGGTTCCACAAATACTGATAAAGCCCTGTTTGCCCTACCAATTCAGCGTGAGTGCCGCTCTGAACTATTTCTCCTTTCTCCATGACAAAAATGCGATCGGCACTGGCCGCCGCCGACATTTGATGCGAGATAAAAATTACTGTTTTGCGATCGGTTCCCGTTGCCAAGTTTTGCAAAATGTCGGTAGCAGTTTGATTGTCTACGCTGGAAAGAGCGTCATCCAAAATTAACACCGGGGCGTCAACTAACAAAGCGCGAGCAAGTGCCGTCCGCTGCCGCTGTCCGCCGGATAAAGTAATGCCGCGCTCGCCGACAATTGTTTTGTACTGCTGCGGAAAATTGAGGATTTCGGGGTGAATTTGCGCTTGTTTCGCCGCAGCTTCAACCTCCGGCTGTTGGGCTAAAGGGTTTCCGTAGCGGATGTTATTCTTGATGCTAGTACCGAACAGAAAACTTTCTTGCGGAACGTAGGCGATCGCCCCGCGCAATTGGGTCAATTTTACCTTGGTAATATCCTGTCCGTCTACAAATAACTGACCCGGATCGATATCGAGCAAGCGTGGCAGTGCATTAGCTAAAGTTGATTTTCCCGAGCCGATCGCCCCAACAATTGCGACTGTTTCTCCCGGTTTTATGGTAAAATTAACATCTTTAAGCGCGGGTGTGTTAGCACCGGGATAAGTATAATTTAAATGGCGGGCGACAATTTCGCCTTCGACTGGAGTTGGCAGTTCAACTGCATCGGCAGAATCCTTAATTTGCGGTTCCACAGTCAAAATTGATTCGATGCGATCGACACTCACTTCTCCCCGCTGGTAAGCAGTAATTGTGAAACCCAACAGCGCCGTGGGAAACACCAAGCGCTCGACATAAATCAGCAACGCCACAAAATCGCCAATGCTAATTAGACCATTAGCAATTGCCCCGCCACCAGCAGAGAGCAGCACCAACAAACTGATGCTTGCCAAACCGCCCAGCAGCGGAAAAAGAAAGTTTCTAGTTTTTGCTAATTCCAAATTTGCTGATAGCAACTGCGCGTTGCAATCGCGAAAAGCTCGGCGTTCGTTTTCTTCTTGAGCGTAGATTTTAATTACGGAAATCCCGCTCATATCCTCCTGAATCAAATCGCTCATCGCCGACAGTTCCTCTTGCACCCCTAACTGTTGGATGCGAAGTTTGTCGCTAAATAACTGCACCAAAACCAGCATTACAGGATAAACAGCGATCGCCAACAGTGTCAGCCGTACATTAATCCCCAGCATCACCGGCAAAGTCAAAGCATAAGCAAAAGCTGTATTCGCCAAACTCAGCACCGCAAACCCCACCAAGCGCCGAATATTGTCCAAATCGGAAGTAGCGCGGTTAATTAAATCCCCTACCGTATTGGCGGCAAAATAAGACGGTTCTAATGTTAATAAATGATTAAATATTTGCTGTTTGAGGTCAAATTCGACTTGACGCCCGACGCCAAACAGCAAAATCCGCGACGCCATCCGAATTACCCACATAATTGAGGCGAGGATCAGAATTAGTGCCACGAAGTTGAAAACTTGGTCAAATTTAGTCGCATATTGGAGAGTGTCAACTGCATTCCGAATCAGCAGGGGAATGTAAACGCCCACAGCATTGACAATTAACAGCGATAAAACGCCCCAGAATGTTGGTTTCCAGTGCGGGCGCATATAAGAGCCGAGTTTTTGCAGTCGAGAATAACGAGCCATGTGTTAGCGGGTAATTTGAGATAGATTGAGGAAAGGAAGAAGGTATTAGTCAGAAGGTAGAAGGCTGAAAAAAATAATACAAGCTCTATCCGAAGGTAGATGATCGAATGCCGAAGTTAAGAAATTTTTGAATAAAAACTCTGCTTTGGGATGACGCGCCATAAAAGTTGGGTTTGGGACCGAACCAAAATTCGATCGATATCTCACAAACCACATTATATCTGTGAGAACAGGATATCTGTGGAGACACGAGCTCTCTGAGGACACGGCAGTGGCGTGTGCCTACCCCGCTGTGGGGACGCGCCACTGCCGTGTACGAAAGCGAAGGGCAACGATCGCCCAAATCTCCAATCCGCCCCCGCCACCCCCCCCAGCATTGGGCCGCGCTACAATCAAAAATCGATCGGTTTAGCACTCAGACTCAGAGAGTGCTAAATTTGCTAATGTAAGCGACAGGAGACAAACATGACCAAAATAGTTGCATTTAGCGACAAATCTCGGCGGGCACTAGAACGCGGCGTCAATCAACTCGCCGATGCTGTCCGCATCACCTTGGGCCCGAAAGGCAGGAATGTCCTATTGGAAAAGAAATACGGCGCTCCCCAAATCGTTAACGACGGTATCACCGTTGCTAGGGATATCGAACTCGAAGATCCCCTGGAAAATGCCGGCGCTCGCTTAATTCAAGAAGTCGCCTCCAAAACTAAAGATATCGCAGGCGACGGCACAACAACCGCAACGGTAATAGCTCAATCCCTGATTCGCGAAGGTTTGAAGAATGTCGCAGCCGGCGCGAACCCAGTCGCCCTGCGCCGGGGAATTGAAAAAACGATCGCCCATTTGGTACAGGAAATCGCTTCATTGGCGAAACCCGTCGAAGGAAGCGCCATTGCTCAGGTAGCCACTGTCTCCGCCGGTAACGACGAAGAAGTCGGCGCCATGATTGCTCAAGCAATGGAAAAAGTCACCAAAGACGGCGTAATTACTGTAGAAGAGTCGAAATCTCTGACAACAGAATTGGAAGTTGTCGAAGGGATGCAGTACGATCGCGGATATCTTTCTCCGTATTTCGTCACTAACGGCGATCGCATGGAAGTTGATTACGAAAATGCTCGCATCCTGATTACCGACAAAAAAATTAGCTCGATTCAAGAACTAATTCCAGTTCTCGAAAAAATCGCCCGCACCGGTCAACCGTTCCTCATTATCGCCGAAGATATTGAAGGCGAAGCATTGGCAACACTGGTAGTCAACAAAGCCCGCGGCGTATTGAATATTGCAGCTACCAAAGCTCCTGGTTTTGGCGATCGGCGCAAAGCTATGCTTCAAGATATCGCCGTACTCACCGGCGGTCAACTGATTTCTGAAGAAGTCGGACTCAGCATCGATACCGCAACCCTAGAAATGCTCGGTACCGCCCGCAAAATTACGATCGACAAAGAAAACACGATCATTGTGGCTGGCGACGAACACAAAGCTGACGTGCAAAAACGGATCGAGCAAATCCGCAAGCAGCTAGAAGCGACGGATTCCGACTACGACAAGGAAAAGCTAACCGAACGCATCGCCAAACTCGCCGGCGGCATCGCTGTAATTAAAGTCGGCGCAGCTACCGAAACCGAGCTCAAAGACCGTAAACTGCGTATAGAAGACGCTCTCAACGCTACTAAAGCTGCTGTGGAAGAAGGTATCGTTGCTGGAGGCGGCACGACGCTACTTCACCTGATTACAAAAATAGATGCGATCAGAGATACTTTAGACAGCGAAGAACAAGTAGGCGCTGACTTGGTGAAGAAAGCTTTGGAAGCACCTTTGCGTCAAATTGCTGATAATGCCGGCGTTGAAGGTTCCATCGTCATCGAGCGAGTGCGGGCGAGCGAGTTCAACATTGGGTACAACGCTCTCACCGACGTGTACGAAGATATGATTGCCGCTGGGATTATTGACCCCGCTAAGGTAGTGCGATCGGCTTTGCAAAATGCCGGTTCCATTGCTGGTATGGTCTTGACCACTGAAGCTGTGATTGTCGAAAAACCCGAGAAGAAAAAAGCCGGCGGCGACATGGGCGACATGGGCGGCATGGGCGGCATGGGCGGCATGGGCGGCATGGGCGGCATGGGCGGCATGGGCGGCATGGGCATGATGTAGTCTTGAGTCATTAGTCAGCAGTCATTAGTCTGTAGCCTGTAGAATGCGCCACAAGCACCATTGGTGTCAACAAGCCCGTCTTATTTAGTACCCGTCTACTGTTTGACGATGAGCGCAGCTTCAAGTCCCCCCGGCGCCCCCCTGATAGTCCGGGGGGACTTGAAGCTATCTTTCGTCCCCGCAACGATTAGTCCGATGCAATGGAGCTCGGGACTCTGGCTTCTAGCGAGAGTTCTCATGGATTTTAAGCTTAAGTTGACACCAAAGCAGTGGGCGCCTTACCCGATCGATAAACTAAGATTCTTCCCAGAAACCGCCTCTGGCTTGCAGG
Organism: Microcoleus sp. AR_TQ3_B6; assembly: GCF_036702785.1. Lineage (NCBI taxonomy): Bacteria > Bacillati > Cyanobacteriota > Cyanophyceae > Oscillatoriales > Microcoleaceae > Microcoleus > Microcoleus sp. AR_TQ3_B6. Next base: position 11,146 of record NZ_JAUBVJ010000118.1, read on the forward strand.
ACGTTCTCTTTTAAGACGACGGAGTTACATTGTTGCTGTGCAAGTCTTGAGGGTACTGAAACAGAGTTTCGAGATAAACTTTCGCAGCTTGGCGATAGCTGCGTGAAGCTTCAGGCGTACCGCTATCGGCATTCTGCAACAAAAACAGCGACAGGGCCGCGCAAAATACTCGGTCTAGATCCCATTCGGGATGGGTTTCCAGGTAAGTTTTGAGAGAATCGTGCAGCGTTTCGGGAATTTCGGCAAAAATACTGACTGTTGGGTTCATCATTTTTTTTAGTCTCGCTAATAAATTGAAAACAGAAACCCCCTTCGGCCGGATACAGGTGCAGGCACAGCCGAAATCAGAGCGCTTTTTTTTAGGTCGGTCGCATCATTGTGCGCTATCAGGGGGTGGGTTTGTCAATGTTGCGAAATATTACAAAGTCCTTTAGATAAAAAAAAGGTTTACCAAATAATAAGCTTTTCAGGGCAAGTTTTGTTACATATCTTTATCTTTTGGGGGTTTTATGAGGGATTGGGCAGCAAGTTAACGAAATCCCCAATTCCGCAGCAAGATGCTACCTTGCCGTTAATTTCTGTGGAAAACTTTGTCTAATCTGTGGAAAACCTCAGACTTGCCTGTGGAAACGCTGTGGAATGTTTAGGGAAAAGTCAGGGAAAAAATAAGAATTGCAAAGCGGAGTCATTGGTAATTGGTCATTGGTAATGAGTAATCGGTAATTGGTGTTTTCTTCCCCCCAGCCTTCTTACCTCAACGTCCATCCGTTAAATCCGTTAAATCCCTATGGCGTGCAAAGTTGCCGAACTTCCTTCACCAGTGCCAATCTGCCGCTTGTTGGCGGATGGTTGCCAATTCTTCCGGCGACATTTTGTCGAGATTGCCGATCGATAAAGCTCATGGGATCGATCGACTGACGTTTGTTCCGGTGGCGCCCTAGGAAATCCCAGTAGCAGAAGTTGAACGGACAGGCATTTTCGCCCGTGAGCACAGTGCGATCGAATTTGCACCCCCGACAATAATCGCTCATTTTATTGATGTAATTGGCAGAAGCAGCATAGAGCTTCGACGCCAACACACCGCCGTCAGCAAACAAACCCATGCCCAGCACATTAGTCTGCATTACCCAGCCCTAGGCATCAACAAACGCACTGTGGAACCACTTTTCTAGCTGAGTCGGCGAGATTCCCGCAATTAGACCAAAATTGCTCAAAATCATCAACCGCTGGATATCGTGCGCCAAAGCGCTGCCTTCGACTTGAGTTAAAACTTGGCGCAAACAGTTCATATCTGTTTTGCTGGCGTCCCAAAAAAAACTCCGGCAGCGGCTGAGTGTGGTTGAACCAATTCTGCTCAAAATAATCAGCATCCACCTAAAAATACATACCGCGAATGTATTCTCGCCAGCCCAGAATTTGGCGGATAAAACCTTCGAAGCCCTTTAAATTTAAGTTTTTTTCTCGGTAGGCTGTTTCGGCCGCTTGAATAACTTCTAAAGGATGCAGCAACCCAATATTGAGATACGGAGAAAGTAGGGAATGCCACATAGTTTCCTCCCCCGTTACCATCGCGTCTCGATCTGGTTCAAAAGCGGGGAGACAGGGTTATTCCGTACTTACACAGTTAAATCAGGCGATAATTGACCAAAATAAAACACTGTCATCATTAAATATTAAGGAAAGAAGTCAAGTATTTTGCAGCTTGAAAGGAAGTAAATATACATTACTTAAACCAGAGCATAAATTATCAATTTAAAAACACAAAAAGTAAAATAAGCTTTACCTACCTTCGTAATTATGCACTCATTAAAATCAGAATCTCACGAGGTATTTAAGGATAGAAATATTTCGGATCGGGGAAATTAAAACTAATTGATTGGTTAAACAAAGCCCAACCATATTAGAGAAATAGTGTCGCCACAATTAAGCGAGGGTTCGCAGAGGGAGCGGGATATTTTGAAAGTATAGCCTTTCGAGCGTAACATGAGGTACTATCTGGCATAAGGCATAGGGCATACATAGGGCATAGGGCATACCTCACCGCGCGATCGAACCGCTATAGAACAGGGTAGAGTCGAAGGAATTAATAAGAAATTGAAATAGTTAAAAGGCTGTGGATTGGGATTTACAAACTTTAATAATTTTCAAATACCTGCTTGGCTGTTTTGGCATAATGCTAATATTTGAGCAGCGGTAAGTACGGAAAAGCCCAAAATCCGCTCTCAGTAAAAATTAGTTTACTCTTGAAAAAATATCTAAAAAAATACGAGATGCTGGAGATAAAATTTTCCTCAAATCGCCTCTCTATGATTTGATTAGCAAACAGGGTAAGCCTGAGTTATATTCAAATTTATAAATAATTCAGAAAAATTCCAAAACTTGGACATTATTTCTGCAACTTATTTCTTCTGATTTTGAAGCTTTTTCAATATTTTTTCCACTGTAACATCGCTCAAGTTCTCGCTTAAATTTACTCTGCGCTCTTCCATTATCATTCACGCTTGGACTAAGCTTCCCTATTTTTGTCAGAAAACAGTTTAGGGAGCGGAATGTGGAGTACAAAAATACTGTTATTTGAGGTAGTAGGCTGTCTGCAACTGAAGCAATTGATTATTTTTACACAAATGTTTAGATGGTGCAATAAAACTCTCAGTACATAGTTACTCATACCACATAGGAGAAAATTTTCTTTTCTATTAAAAGTTATACTTGGTGCTTGCAGCTACTCAGTAATTAAGTTTTTTTTAACAGAAAGTATCGACCGATTTTTCCCTAAAAATATACTCAAAATTTATGCCTTCATATAATCCTTAAATACTTATACAAATCTCGGTTTTCTAAGCCCTGTTTTAGGTGCTAAACAAACCTTGTAGAGACAAATCTATACCTTCACATAATCTTTAATAGCTATTTTCATGCTAAATGCTCCACTAGGGTGTATGCGGCTTTCTCCCCAGAGCAAAAAGCACCGTGCACAGTACCTGGATCCGTTGGATGTAGAGCTTCCCCTGCGAAGTAGACTCGACCTGCAATGGGTTGCCTCAACTGCCTAGGTTCCAGCCCCGTTGCCCCGCCCAGAAGTCGCGAATAAGAGCCTAGTATAAAGGGTTCCTGCCCCCATCGGGTGATGTAAACATCGGTTGGTGTGGGAACCTTACGACTAAGAACAGTAGATAATTCCGCACAGAGGCGCTCTGCAATCTCCTCATCTGTGCGAACTTCAATTTCCCGTCCAGCGTGTCCACCAGCAATCCCAACTAGAAGGGGCGCTTTACTGTAGTGAACATAATTCACATAGAACGGACATAGGGAGTTGCCAAGCATGGCGAGCAGCTCGGTCTCGGAGGGCCAGAAGACCTCTGGAAATCCTAGGACAACCTTGTTCAGGATTCCCATATCGATGCGAGCCAGTGCGCGGCGATATGCTCTTGGTAGTTCGGGATCGAAAAGAATTTGACCCGATCGCAAGACACCAATTGATACTGTCACAATGACTCCATCTGCCTCGTAAATCTGGTCTTGAGTATGAACGCGGACACTTTGACGGTCATAGGTAATCTGGTTAACTACCTCACCCAAGCGGATAGGTAGTCCACGAGCTAGATAATTTAGAATTGTGTCCATCCCACCTGTCACCAAATATTCCCTATTTGGAAGCAGTTCTCCCTCTGGTTCCGTTGCTGACTTAGGTATGAGGTTGGCAAATCCTACCTCTTCTGCGGGTGAAGCGAAAAGATTTTCTACAATTATCCTGAGCAAGCGCGACAATGAGGAATTGGGATGAGTCGAGCGCATAGACGCAGCATCAAGGATTGTAGCAACTGTAGCGTTGGAGGCACCAAATCCGAGTCGCCGACCCAGCAGAGTACGCAAGTATGGCCACAGGCTAACAGACTGTAGTGCGGACTCGAAATGTTTGAGTTCCCTCTCTAGGCTCGCACGCTCGATTGCAACTGGTCTCTGTTGCTCAACATCGAAGGCGGCAAAGTTGAGGTAATCAGTTATTTGGGTCTCAACATTGATGTCGCGCGCCACGCGTTTCAAAGGGTTTCTAGAACCCCCGTGTAGCCAAGAAGCTCCCAGATCAATAGCCATGCCTAAATGATGGTTTGTCTTGACTCGACCACCCTGGTGTGAGCTAGCTTCCAAGACGGTGACGTCGTACCCCTTAGTCATTAGTAGGCGTGCAGCACCTACTCCAGCGAAGCCGGCTCCAACTACAATCACTCGACCTTCAGGTGAAATTACAACGCGTCCTTGAAAAGGATAGTTTTGAATGCCGGGGAACATAGCTTTTATTTGCCTGCTATATCTGGCTTAAGCTAAATTTACACTATTGAGTGTTAAATCCGTTCCAGAATCTTGTATAGTTAACTCTCGGAAGTGAGCTGGCTCCAGATTGCACTCAGTATATGGTCTGGAAAGATGTTGCAGAAATCTTGATAGTGAATCTATAAGCCAGTCTATCTGAGAGTTATTCACAGGTAAGCAACAATATATAGAACGCCTGTCCACTCTGGTTTCTCAGAATGAGTTCAACGACCCAGGTCGGAAGAGACGATCGCTTAAGGCCTTTGACTTAAACCAAAGTTGACCAGACTTGCGTACCCTGCGTACTACGTTAACGGCAAGAGTTTAAAGACTTACCAAGGGATGCTCAGCTAGTTCCTTGAATCGCTTCATTTAGGATTAAACAGATTTATTGGGTTAAGTCAGTGTCCTAAATCGAGTACCGACCGTAAACTAAGGCACAAGCTAACATTACCCCGTAAGGGAGGCTATAAGGAGCAAAACATTATGCGATCGCCAATCTTAAGGTTTCAGGCAGTAATTGTCAATAGTGAAAGTACATTACATTCATTACACCGAATCAAACAATCCCCGTGTAATGGAAAGATTCACGGCTGTTGAAACCGCCTGCGTCGTTTCCCACTTACCGAATTTTTTTTAGGAAAGCCATGACTCAGCTGATGCAAGAGGAACTGCAAAAGGAACTCAGTACATTGGAGCAGATGGATATTGACCATGTACTTCCAAATCCCGGCTCCCTGAAACTGAACTACGTTCTCGTTACTGGAGTGACTGGAGCGCTCGGTATTTATATAGTTAGAGAACTACTAACGCATAGCAATGCCGAGATTTACTGTCTTGTACGTGCAGGAGGGCCCCAACAGGCTAAGGAACGGATCGCAGCCAATTTTGCTTGCTACAACCTCGCCTGCACAGAGCAAGAGTGGACTCGGCTCCATCCTGTAATAAGCGATCTCCATCAGGAACAATTCGGTCTTACTGTGTCCGACTACGGCGATTTAGCTGATGAAATTGACACCATCATTCACTGCGCTGCAAATACAAGTTTTGTAGTTCGTTATGAAGTTAGTTATAAAACTAACGTATTTGGTACTGGCGAGCTGCTGCGATTTGCAATTCGTCAACGGATAAAAGCTTTTCATCATGTTGCAAGTTGTGGTGTTCGGGTACTTGCATACTACGAACCGGGCGATAAAGACTTGGGTCTGTTCACTGGATACTCGCAAAGCAAATATGTCAGTGAAAAAATGGTTCACTTCATGCTGGAGCGGGGCTTACCTGGGACAATTTATGAGATTGGATATTTATCTTTGGATTACGATCGCTTCAATCCCACAGATTCTTTTGAGAGCTTCTTACAACTTTGCATGGAGCTAAAGCTTGTACCAGAAATTGACGCTGATTTCGACTACACGCCGATTACCAGCGTTGCCAGAGAAATTGTACGGAGAACCCAACAGCAGAATTTTCAGAAGCATAAGCTGAACCTCCACCATCCTGTCCCCTTGCCTTGGAGTACAATTGTTGCCGCACTGTGTGCAGTTAAACCGGATGTTAAACCAATTCCGTTTATCGAATTTTTTCCAATTTTTCAAGAGTTTATGAGGCTTTATCGGGGAAAGCGGATCTACGCGATGAAAAGAGTGATCTCAAAGGATTTTCCGCTACAGCTTAATGCCATGTTCAGAGGAGTACCATCTGATTTCTCCCCAGAAAACTCTCCCAAAAAGTACGACCTAGAACGTCTAATATCTATCTTTTCTCATGTGCAACACACATACGAATGGCAATAAAAAACGTCTTGTCTGTACTTACTGCGGCATCCAATCCGTAAGTATGTAATCTGCTATATTAAGAGATGGACTCAGCTAATGATTGAAATTAGAAAAGTTACCAGTAATCAAGAGCGGAGACAGTTCTTCGAGTTTAGTTACAAACTTTACAAAGATGACCCTTACTGGGTTTCTTGGCCTATCGGGGCTCTCGTCGAGATGCTCGAACCTACGAAGTGTGGGTTCTACACTCATGGTGTAGCAGAGGCATGGCTGGCCTACCGCAATGGAAAGATAGTGGGTCGGATTGTTGGTTCTATCGATCGGACATATAATCAGGCTTATGCTGAACAAACTGCCTTCTTTGGATTTTATGAGTGTATTAACGATCCCGATGTAGCGAAGACACTGTTTGGAAGGTTTGAGGAGTGGGCCAAATCTCACGATATGAATCGATTGCAAGGTCCCTATGCTCTTAACCTAAATTACGGTGCAGGGATGCTCATTGAAGGGTTTGATGATGCCCCATACGTTGGGATGCCATACAACCTACCGTACTACAAAGATCAACTAGAGAGTTTGGGGTTCAGCAAGGTCAAGGACTTTTATGCGTTTAGGCTCAGAGGAGTCCCAGTGCTGCCTAGGAGTCTTGAAAGGCTAGTAAAATCGGATATCAGCAAGAGAGTTACTTACCGTGAGTTGAATCTACGTAATCTCAGAGAAGAATCTGATTTGGTTTGCGACCTCTATAATGATGGTTTCCAGGAGCATTGGGGGCATGTCCGTATTGATCGGTCTGAATTTTACCAAATGGCGCTTTATTGGGTTGAGTTTGTAGATCCTCGCCTCTTTGTTTTTGCCTTCTTCGACGGCGACCCGATAGGTTTTTTCATGGTTGTTCCGGATGCCTTTCAAGTTCTGCGTGCGATCGGGAATCCGGTTGGACTAATGCTGTATCTGGGTCAGCGCATCTTAACCTTGGGTCATCAAAAGTCAATTACCCGCTGCCGCTTTGATACAGTGTGTCTCCGAAAAAAATATCAACGCTCTGGGTTAGGTTCGTTTCTCTACTGGCAATTTCTTCAGCGATACTTGGACTCGGGGTTTACAGAGGTGGAGTTTTCACCAACCCTAGAGGATAACAGTATGATTCAGCCACTAATGGTCAGGATGGGCGCTCAACGCTCTAAAGTCTACCGCATCTTTGGGCGAGCCCTGGAGCGCGACAAGTAATGGATGCAATACTTCGCGTGTCGTCAACAGTAAAATATTCCAAATATAAGGTTCTTGGCGTTAACCTAAGTATATCAAATCTTTAAAGACAAAATAGTAAGTCTGTATCAGGTGAGCTTCAGGTTTATTGAACACGCTCCAAGTGTTGCATTGCGAAGTAATTTTCCTTCTTAGTTCTCCAAAGGAAGAAGTTTATTGAATTGTTGTTTATGGGCTATTTTCAGCCAAACCGCCATCTTCCATATAGAGCCGATTTGATATCTAATTCACTGCCAGTCTTTTGAGCCTCAGTCGGATCAAACCAAGATTGACCTTGCTCCTCGCATTCGCCAGAGTTCTCTCAAAGCTCTTGACCAGGATTTTACATCTCTCCATATTCGCATTTGACCTTTGAATTACCCACCTTGCTGCAACCGGATCTCTCTCCATATTTTCCTGGCGCTTCCAACTCTAGTTTTGATGGCTTTGGCGAGAGCTCAAACTTGATTTGAGTCACGATCGGGGGATAAATCTGCTCTAACTCAATAGTCAGATGTTCAGGGTGATAACCGTGGTCTAGCAGGATGGTAATCTTCGGAATATTGACGGATTTATATTTGAAATAATCGATATTTTGAGTCAACATTTCAATAAAACCCGCAGCATCCGATAAATTCGCTTTGCTGCAGTGAGTAAAGAAGGGAAACCCCAGGGTATCAACAGCCAGATGCCGTTTAATTCCCTTCGTCGATTTGTAGAAACAGTATCCTTTCTAGGCAATATTGGCATTACAGGTATTTTGCACTGCTTGTGAGTCAATGATGATCGATGTAGTCCACTTGGCTTTTTTGGTTTTTCCGTACTTACCGCTGCTCAAATATTAGCATTATGCCAAAAAAGGCAAGCAGGTATTTGAAAAATATTAAAGTTTGTAAATCCCGATCCACAACCTTTTAATAATTTTAATTTATTATTAATTTTTTCAACTATACCGTTCGTGGTCCTACTTTGAAAATATTCCGCTACGTCTACGAACCATCGCTTAATTGTGACGACACTATTTATCTAAAATAGTTGGGATTTGTTTAACCAATCAATTAGTTTTAATGTCCATGCTCCGAGATATTGGCTATCCTCAAATACGTCGTGAACTTATGATTTTAATAAGGAGGATCTAATTCCTACGCTCGGTGAAGCTTCTTTTACTTTTTTGAACTTTATTTGTTTTTATGATAACTTATTCTCGCCTTTAAGTAATGTATATTTACTTCCTTTCAAGCTGCAAACTACTTGAGCTATTTCCTTAACATTTAATGATGACGCTGTTTTATTTTTATCAATTATCCCCTGATTTAACTATGACTGAACTATTTTTGTTACAGGAAATCTGTCCACTGTTACCTCTGCATTTGGATCGAGTTTTTTAACTAATGATTTATAATTACCAGTCATGTGCCTACTTAGTTCTTCTATCTAACTCAGAACTTTTTCTCCCCCTTTTTGCATCACTTTTTCTATCTCCGACTGGGTTCTCGGTCAAACTCACCTTACTAACTTATGTGTTTATAAATCTACTAACACTACAAGAAAATTTCCTATTCTTTTAACCACACTAATTTCATCTGTGACTAATTTTTTTTAATTACTTATATCCATGGGTAGGATTTGTTCAGCTATAGCCCTTAGGATTGACCAGACTTCTTCGGCGGTTAATCCACTATTTTTAGCAACGTTATTAACTTCACTATGAATAACTTGCTAGACTCTTTTTTCGGCGTATCTCTAAGTATAAATTTTCTTAATACCTACAACTCATTAGGTTTTACTACAATGGTTTTGATAGGTTTCAGGCTTAAATTCTCTCCGACTTATTTTGAGAATTACTTCTATATTACCATCTATAAATATTTAATTCAATACCCTTTATTTTGAGGTAAACGATGACTTTTTTTACTAGAACGGGAGCCAAATGCTGTTTACAGCTCTGCTTTCACAATAAAGTTAATGTTGTTTATTTACTATTTTCTACTCTGACATTAGGTAAATTTAGAATTTTTGTTACTGGAGTTTAGACTAAACAGCTATTAAACCGTGATCGTCAGTGTACTCAAGAACGGCAACGGTCGCTGGCGACAAG
>NZ_JAUBVJ010000119.1:0-19946 GCF_036702785.1 Microcoleus sp. AR_TQ3_B6
TCGCTTTTATCAACAAGGTATGCGGGCTGCAACCCTTATTCGGTCTATCTCCTAGACCTCTTTGTCACCCCCTCAGGGGGTCTACCAGTTGATTGTCGTATTTTTAATAGTGATGGCAGACAGCCATCATTATTAAGTGCTACAGTGCCCTGTTTCGGCCGATGTTTCACGCTTTGACAGGTGCAGACGAGAAAACTTTTGTCAAGTTAATCGTTGAGACTAATACCGATCGAGTTTTGGGCGTGCACATGATTGGGAAAGACGCGGGCGAGATTATTCAAGGAATGGCGATCGCGGTTAATATGGGAGCTAGCCCGAAAGACTTCGACGCGACTATTGGCATTCACCCATCGACTGCTGAAGAGTTTGTGACTCTGCGGTAAAGCGGGCGAAGCAGCCAGGGGTTTAAACCCCTGCCTAACAGTCTAAAGTCGGTTAAAATTCAGATATTGCACCATTTTCCAGAACAGGCAGGATGCCTGTTCCACAGAAAAATTAAATTTTATTGTGGGGTGGGCATTCTGCCCGCCCGTAAAGGGATTAATGAGTAATTCAACCAAACAAAACAAAATTTTAGCATTCTATCTCGGCCAGCAGCCTGACTCACAAGGTCGGGCGATCGAGGATATTTGGTCCTGGGATTACCAGAAGCTGGAATCCGTACACAATTACATTCAATGGCTGTTTCCGCTGAGAGAAAAGAGCAGCTTTAATTCCAGTGCTCCTACTTTAAATGATGAGGTAATTCAAGCTTTTAGAACAAGTGCAGAGTTGAGAAATCGCTTAGTCCATTCGTTCAAAGTCATGCTGGCGTTTTACGGGTTGGAATGCCGCGAAGGGGAAAACGCAGAAATTGTAATTGCAAAATCCGAGGAATATTTGTCAAGAAAAAGAGAGTGGATTGAACAATTTAATCACAACTACCTGCGGCTGACTAGGATTCTTACAAGTTTGACAAATTTGGGATTGAAGAATTATGCCTTGGCTCTTTTCAGATGTTTGGATGAGATATATAATGAAAATAAAGAAAGTATTGGTTTAAAAACTTATACATATTGGAAAAATGCTGTAAAGAGTTAAATCGAGCGAAGCCAATCAGCGGGACAGTAACCGAACGCTACGAACACAATAAATAATGGATAAAGCAATTACAGAAAATCACGATCAGTCGGGCAGAGAAATTTATCACAGGATTTCCAACAACATTCAAAAAGTCGTAAAAGGGCAATCAGCAGCAATCAGGAAATTGCTGTCAGCCTTTGTGAGTGGCGGGCACGTCCTCCTAGAAGATTATCCCGGTACAGGTAAAACTACCCTAGCTAAAGCCCTAGCCTTATCTGTCGATGTCACCTTTAAACGCATTCAATTTACACCTGACCTTTTGCCATCCGATATCTTGGGCATATCCATGCTCGACCCCAATCAACGCACGTTCCATTTCCACGAAGGTCCAATTTTTGCTAATATTATCTTGGCTGACGAAATCAATCGGTCATCACCGCGAACCCAATCCGCCCTCCTAGAAGCAATGGCAGAATTTCAAGTCAGCATTGACGGAAATTTGCGCAAACTTAAAGACCCATTTTTTGTCATTGCTACTCAAAATCCAGTAGAATCTCGGGGCACTTATCCACTTCCTGAAGCCCAAATGGATCGCTTTGCAGTTCAATTTAGTCTAGGATACATTTCACCAGAAGAAGAAGTTAACCTGCTGGGAGACCAAATTCATCAACATCCTATTGATACACTTCAAACCTGCGTTAATTTAGAGGATTTAATTAGCTTAAAACAGCAGGTAAAGCAAGTTAGAATTAGTGAAGAATTGAAACGTTACCTCGTAGATATCGTGAATGCAACTCGCTGGGCCGAAGGCGTACAACTAGGGGCGAGTCCCAGAGCTTCCATAGCTTTAATGAAAGTTGCTCAAGCATTAGCTTTGTTCGATGGCTATGAGTTTGTTACGCCAGAACATATTCAAGAACAGGCGGTATCAGTCATCGCTCACCGCCTAGTAATGGAACCTCAAGCGCGTTTTTCTGGTAGAATGGCCCCAGGTGTTGTTGAAGAAATTATCAAATCTATTCCTGTACCCGCCTAAAAAATGAAACGTTTTTTCTACGCTATTTTTCGCTTCTGTGGGCGTGTAAATCGCTCGCGAAAGAAGCGATTGACCAACAATGGGTTAGCAGTGCTTAGCTGCACGCTTTTAGCAGGAATTTTAGGATTAGATACTAATCAGACTGTGACTTATCAAATTTTTACTTTCCTGTTGTCAATTATAGGAATAGCCATAATTTTTAGTAATTTTTTTCGCTTCCGCTTCAATGCAGTACGGTTATTGCCAAAGTTTGCAACTGTTGGAGTCACTTTAAAATACCGTATTCTCATTGAGAACAAAACTAGCCAGAGTCAAAATAACCTGCAATTGTGGGAAAATTTTGCCGACCCATACCCAAGCTTTCAAGAATTTATAGAAACACCTGAACCCGGTGAAGAAAAGCGCACTTCATGGGATAAATACTTCGGCTATTATCGTTGGCTGTGGCTGATTTATAGAAAACAATGCGCCACAGCTAAGGTAATAGAATTACCTGTTCTTCCACCCAATAGCAAAACAGAAGTGGTAGGTGAAATTACGCCGTCCTGCAGAGGTGTTATCCGCCTCAGTGGTCTCACAGTTACTAGGTCAGATCCTTTTGGGATTTGGAATGCTTGTAAAACAATTTTCTTGCCCCAATCTATGTTAATTTTACCCAAACTATATCATTTACCACCAATTCAGCTCCCTGGCTCAAGAAGATATCAATCAGGTGGCGTAACATTAGCTTCATCCGTTGGAGATTCGGAGGAATTTAGGTCTCTGCGGGATTATCGACAGGGAGATTCGCTACGCAAAATTCACTGGAAAAGTTGGGCAAAAGCAGGTAAGCCAATTGTCAAAGAAGAACAGGATGAATTTTTTGTGAGGCACGCCCTAATTTTGGATACATTTCAAAATGTAAAATATAGTGAAATTTTAGAAGAGGCAATCTCAATTGCTGCTTCATTATCCTATGAAGTTCAGACTCAAGAATCCTTATTGGATTTGATGTTTGTCGTTCAAGAAGCTTATTGTTTTACCTTTGGCAGAGGACTGAAATCTACTGACAAAATGCTAGAAATTCTCGCCTCTGTCGGTGCCTGTCAGGATAAAGATTTTGACTCGCTCACCTCAGTTGTGATGGAGAAAATCTCTATGCTAAGCGGTTGTATTTGTATATTTTTGTGTTGGGACGAACCTAGAAAAAGATTAGTAAATTATCTGAGAAGTCGCGGTATCCATACCTTAGTTTTAATTTTAACAGAGCGAGAAGCTCAATTAGATAGCTTCAATTTAGAGTTGATTAAAGATGACTTAACAAGCTGCCATATTTTAAAGCTAGGTCAAATACAAGAGGAGTTAATGAAACTATGAAAATGCCAGTGTTTCTTTTGGGTGTTAGTGTAATTTTTTGGGGCTGGCAGACGGGACTATGGTTTTTTGCGTTGCCAATTGCTCTGATTTTAGAGGCAGCTAACTGGTTGCCTTATCGGTGGGATTTTTCAGCTAGTGATTTTAGGCGCATTGCTAATTTATGCCTGATTTTTTTGTGCTGTTTGCTGGTTTATCTCCTGGTCGCCAACCGCTCTATTTACTTGATATATAATTTGTTGCAGTGGCTTCCTGGTGTATTTTTTCCACTGGTAGCTGCTCAGGTATATTCTGTCAAGGAAAGTCTGGATATACGCCTAATGTTTTTGTGGCTAAACAAGGGTACACAAAAAGCACTACTTAACCCCTTGATGGTGAATCTAAATCATCCCTATTTTATCTGTTGTCTGCTATCCGCTAGTGCGACGAATAGTAGAGAGATATCTTTTTATGCTGGGATATTTGGATTAACCGCTATTGCTTTGTGGTCGGTAAGAACGAAAAATTTTTCATCTATTCTCTGGCTTAGTCTGATGTTAATTGCTGGCAGTATAGGATTTATAGGGCAGATGGGCTTGCACCAACTTCACCTAGCAGTAGAACAGCAAGCAATCTCATGGATTAGTAATGGGAATTCTCAAGAGACAGATTTTTTGAAAAAACAAACGAACATCGGGTCAGTAGGATTATTAAAACAGTCAAATGAAATTATTTTTAGAGTTGCTCCTGAAGCTAAACAGACTCCTCCCCGACTGCTAAGAGAAGCCACTTATAATCGGTACAACTCTTCACTTTGGCTGGCGTTAAATCCTAACTTTGTTCCCGTACAACCAAAGATTAATGGCACAACTTGGGATTTAGGCGACCAACTACCAAATCCATCAACGATTACTATTTCGGCTACACTCCAAGGCAACCAAGGTTTATTAAAGCTGCCAGATGGAACTTTTAAAATTGACGAATTGCCTGTCAGTCAGATGGAAAAGAATAAATATGGCACAATAAAAGTGGTGGGCAAAGTTGATATGCTGGCTTATCGAAGCTACTTTAATAATAATTTTTCTGTAGATAGCCCGCCTACAGAAGACGACCTGCAAATACCAAAATCAGAAATAGCTGCACTGAATAAAATCCTCAGTCAAATGGATACTCAAGGAAAGTCGCCACCAGAAATATTAGATAAAATAGAGTGGTTTTTTGTAAAAAATTTCGTTTATTCACTGAAGCTTAGGGGCAAAGATAATGATGCTACGCCTCTATCAACATTTTTACTGAACACTCGCTCTGGACATTGTGAATATTTTGCTACTGCTGCGACACTTCTCCTGAGAAAACTCGGTATTCCAGCCCGTTATGCTGTGGGATATTCTGTTCACGAATTTAGTTCTTTGGAGAACCAATATATTGTAAGAAGCCGCCATGCTCATGCTTGGACTTTGGCTTATATCGCGGGAAAATGGCAAGCTTTCGATCCTACGCCTTCTGATTGGGAAAGCATGGAGGATGCTGCTGCCTCTGGGGAATTTTTCTCGGATTTATGGTCGCTATTGAGTTACAAAATTTTGCTGGGGTTGCGATATTTATCAGGTAGCTATGGATTGAAGTATGGGGGAGTCATTTTGCTGGTATTAATATTTTTTTGGAGGTGTAATGCTAATTTTAAGAAAACTGTACGCCTTTTATCTAAGAAACAAAGATGGCTAAAAGCTATTTATAACAAGGATTCGTTGAGTCCGAAATCGGAATTTTATTTAATCGAACAGGCGTTAAATGACTCGGGATTGATTCGCCCTCCTTCCGAGTCTTTTAAAAATTGGATCGAGAGGTTAAAAAAAGAAAAACCGGAATTATCTTGTCTCGAAGAGTTAGCTTTGTTGATTGAGATTCATTATTGCGACCGCTTCGATCCAAAAGGAATTCAAGACGCACAAAAAGCTGAATTTAAATTGGCAATTCAAGCCTGGATCGAGCAATATCGCAGGCAGGCGATCGCCTCAAACTCTCAGGTTAATAAAAGCGGTAAGTCTACTATAGTTTTTCTCAGGTAGATGATGTACAGATTTAGATTTTAAATTTGGGTATTTAGGAGGTTTTAATTCATTCGTTAATTGCCCAATTATTCAATTATTCAATATAAATTTGTACCTCCCTTAATTGAGAACCGCTATATATACCTTTTCTAAATCACTTGTACAATACCGTCGGTTATTAGACAAGTCACAATTGCTTTATGCCTACTTAAGAGAACAGCCTTATCAGGGTACTTATACAATTAATCTACCCTCCTACCAAGGCATTGGTTGAACAGCAAGAGTGGAAACTAGCTCATAATCCACTTGTGTGTACGCGGTAGCCTTAAAAAGGGGGACGAAAGAGAAGATTCTGGTCCCCCCGCAACGATTCGGGGAGCGCCCGGGGATCGGGTCTTAATCGCTAGACAGAAGACTCGCACTAAATTTGAGGTTAAGTTGACACCAACGGGCATTGTCCTGTTCTTACTCGCTGAGCAAATTTTTACGGGTTTTACTTGTTACTAGGCGCTTAGCGAAAGTAACGCTTCTGGGGCGAGTCAGAGGGTCTATTTTCTCAACCAAGGCTCGGACTCTGGATCTGGGCTCCCAGACTTTACACCTCGGAACTTGTTAATTACAGGAAAAATCAGGACACGGCAGTGCCGTTTCCCTACCTGCGGCCTCGTCGAAAAAAAATTTTAAATCCTTTGAACCTTTTTTGCGATCGTCCTGTCTAAACCCTTCAGATAACGAACTGGTGAGGGAGACTTCACAGGTGTTAGCTGTGTCAGCCAATGTTTTAACCGATAACTGTTCCGACTCGGACTTAGTTGCTCAATGTCTAAAGGGCGATCGCACTTGCTTTCGCTACCTTTACAAACGCTACCAACACAAAGTCAGGTCAACCCTTTACCAACTCTGCGGTCCCTCGCTTCTTGACGATTTAGCGCAAGAAGTATTCCTGCGAGTCTGGAAAGGATTGCCCAAACTCAAGCACCAGGAAAACTTTTCTACTTGGCTTTATCGAATCACTTGGAATGTGGCTTCCGATCAAAGACAAGCATTTGCTAAACAGCATTCTTTTGACTCCCAACTCAAAAATCAAGAAGTAATGGCTCGGGTTATTCTCAAAGATAACACATCGGACTTGATGCAGTTGCACTATCAAGACTTAGTGCAGCGGGGACTGGAGCAATTGAGCTTTGAACACCGCAGCGTTTTGGTGCTGCACGACTTAGAAGACATCCCGCAAAAAGAAGTAGCCCAAATTTTGGGACTGCCGGCAGGGACTGTCAAATCTCGCGTGTTTTATGCCCGAAATTCTCTGCGACAATTTTTGCAAAAACAAGGGGTGGAGGAGCTGTGAAGGACAGAATTAGCGACAAAAAGTTAGTCAATTTATTGAAGCAATATCGCCCCAACGTTCCCGAAGCTGCGCCAGATTTTGAGCAAAAACTTTTAGCAGCAATAGACAGAAATGATGCGACTGCAAGAGAGTTCAATTATCTAAGAGATCCGCAATTTACCAGGTCTAGTAAAAGGTCAGGAATTGTCGGTTTTCCCAAGTGGGCTTTTCCTTCTGCGATCGCTGCTGGGCTGCTAGTTTTTTTGTCGGGGTATCCTGGGCTAGTTCCCGGACAATTTCACGCGGATGAGGCGGCGCGCCTAGAAGCCTTTCTCGTCAATAATTGGGAGGGTGTATTGAACGATTCTCCTGGGGAAAATTCCCTCGATCGCCCGCAAACAGACTGGTTGACTTTCAGCTATGCTGGTGACACCGAACCGGCAACAAATAACTAATCTTTAAGAGGTAATTTTCATGTCTATTCGCCGCCTTTGGGCCGTAGCTTTTTTAATGTTGACCCTCGGCAGTGCAACCGCAGCAACAGCCGTTTCCAACCCCGTCGAACCGCAGACAATTGCCCAAAACCAGCGTCCCAATCGACCAGGTGGCAAGCAAGGTGGGATGTTCGATCAACTCAATTTAAGCGCCGACCAAAAGCAGAAAATGCAGGCAATTAGCGCTCGGTACAAAGACCAAATTTCCCAGCGGATGCAAGCAGTCCGCCAAGCCAGACAAGAATTGGCAACGATGATGACCGGCACGGCAACTGCCAGCCAAATGCGTGAAAAACACCGTCAAATAATCGGATTGAGGCAGCAGTTGGAAGAGGCGCAATTTGAAAGTACACTCGCAATGCGAGAAGTGCTGACGCCCGAACAGCGCAGCCAATTAGCTCAAATGATGCAGCAGCGCCGACAAACTGCTAAAAACCGGAGGCAAAACGGTCAAAAAACGCAGTAGTCAAAAACCGCAGTAATTGAGGAGTAGTTTTGAGTGAATCGCAGGGTGCGTAGTGTGCACTCTGCGATTCATTGTAAGCAGGTATAAATCAATAAATGCAGGCAGGGAGAAACGCTGATTTTTTGTAATTTATGCAAGGGCTTTCTATCTGCGGAAAATCCGTCTAAAAGCGCACCAAGTTCAAGTCTCTTCGATAGCTTTATCTCTTGACAAAATCAGTATATATTTTCATCTACTTAGCGGCTTTAATTTTTTATTTAATAACTCATATTAAGTTAAAATAATGAGTTGGGAAGTATCATAAAATTTTTTGGATGAATTTACAGAACGATTCGAGTTACATTTATTTACACGGATTTGCTTCAAGTCCAGATTCAGCTAAGGCTAAATATTTCCGAGAGCGATTTTCTTACCTAGGAATTGACCTAAAAACTCCCGACCTCAATCAAAACGATTTTTCCGCTCTCACTCTCACCCGCCAATTAAACCAAATAGAAACAGAATTTTTGCCAACCCAATCCTCCCAATCTCCCACAGAAAATGTAAAAAATCTAGGGGGAGTCACCATAATAGGGTCTAGTTTTGGGGGACTGACAGCCGCTTGGTTGGCCCAGCGACAATTGTCAGTAAAACAAATAGTTTTGTTAGCACCGGCTTTTCAATTTATCTCCCACTGGCTGCCACTGTTGGGACAGGAACAGTTAGAAAAGTGGCAGTCTGAGAAATATCTGCCCGTTTACCACTACGGCGCACAGCGTTATCTGCCGCTGCATTATCAGTTTGTGGCAGATATGGCTCAATACCCTGAAGAAAAATTAATGCGGTCAGTGCCTACGTTAATTCTTCACGGGAAGCATGATACAATAATACCGATTCAAGCTAGCAGAAATTTTGCCGCTAACCGTCCCTGGGTGCAATTAATCGAATTAGAAGACGATCATTCTTTGGGAAATGTCCTAGCGGAAATTTGGGAAGCGATTCCAAAGTTTTGCCAATTCAAAAATTAAAATTTGACCAACTTGCAAGTCTTAACACTCAAATGACTGAACAAGATCGATCGACTCGCACCTTAGCCGTTGACATTGGCGGAAGCGGCATCAAAGTTATGGTTTTGGACGATGAAGGCAAACCCCAAACCGAACGCAGCCGTTTAGAAACGCCTCAACCGCCGAAACCTGAACCCGTACTAGAGGCGATCGCCTCTTTAGCCAGCGGACAAGGGGAATTTGACCGAGTATCCGTCGGTTTTCCCGGCGTCGTCAGTGGCGGCTTCATCAAAACAGCAGCAAATTTAGATCCGTCTTGGATAGATTTTGACCTACAAACTACCCTCAAAGATCGCTTGGGAAAACCTGTGCGAGTGGCTAACGATGCCGATATTCAAGGCTTGGGAGCAATTGCTGGGACGGGAGTAGAATTAGTAATTACCCTTGGCACCGGTTTCGGTTCTGCCTTATTTGTCGATGGTATCTTGGTGCCAAATCTAGAATTAGGACATCACTCGTTTCGCAAAGGGGAAACTTACGAACAGCAATTAGGGCGATCGGCATTAGATACAGTCGGTTCCAAAAGATGGAATCGCCGTCTCGAAAAAGCGCTCACCTCTCTGCAAAATCTCTTTAACTGCGATCGCATTTACATCGGCGGCGGCAATACTAAAAAGATTGTTTTTGATTTACCACCGCACGTAAAAATAGTACCCAATGTGAGCGGTTTGTTGGGCGGAATTGCTTTGTGGCGCGATTGAATGAACTTTGTGGCAAAAATGCCCATCACTATCAAAGAAACCGGGTTTTTTGCCAGAACAAAACGCCATAATCCAGTATTTTCGTAAAAAACCCGGTTTCTGAATCGAGGACAGTTGATTTGGTTTTTTGGCTTGTGCGATCGCGGTTTAAAAATTTATTCGCCCATCGGATCGCGGTAGCGTTTGGGTTCATCCTTGCGAAACAGATTCGCCAAACCGAGGATACCCAGCAAACCCAAAGCACCCCAATGCTGGTTGTCGCCCTTGCTTTCTTGAAAGGGAGTTCTGTCTAGAACAACTCCATTAGAACCAGTATTGTTCTGTGCCGGATCGGAGTTAGTTTGAGCCTCAGCAGGCATAGCTGAAGGGAGAACAGCCAAACTCAAAGCTATGAGGGTAGCGGCGGTAGTTTTAGATATATTTGAAGGCTTGACTTTCATACTCGGTTTCCAAATATCAGCAGTTACTATTTCAAAATAATCAATTTGCTGCGCCCCCGGCATCAATCGAGCGACAGAAACTCACTTCCCTCTCTCCTCTTGCTTTCGAGATAGAAAAGGCTATATCCTAAGTTGAGACGCCTTTGATACAGCATTCGTAAGTCGGCATTCGGCAAAAATTTCAGCAGCGAGGTAAAAAATGAAAATTTTTGCATTCGTAATTTTTCTTGATTTGTGCCTTCTGCCTTGCTTTGTAAGGTGACAATCTAAATCAAAAGTTTAAAATCATACCATGCTTCCCTTTATCCGAAAAGACTTAGCCGAACTTACCGCATACACTCCCCATCCCGGGGGCGCGTCAGGAGAATCAGCGCACTCGGAAAGTGTACTCGATCGCCTCGATACCAATGAATGCCCCTACGACTTGCCAGAAGAATTAAAAAAAAAGCTAGCTTGGACTTACCAGCAGTTAATTGAGACAAATCGTTATCCCGACGGAGGCCACGCAGCGCTCAAAGAGGCGATCGCCCAATACGTCAATGAATCGATCGCAATCACCGCCCTAGGTGGGGTGGCACTGCCCAAAACCGCCATTACAGCCGACAATATTTCTGTGGGCAACGGTTCCGACGAACTAATTCGATCGCTCTTAATAGCTACTTGCTTGGGCGGTACCGGCTCTATTTTCGTTGCGAATCCCACCTTTTCGATGTATGGAATAATCGCCCAAACCCTCGGCATTCCCGTTGTGAGCGCTCAGCGAAAAGAGGAGAATTTTGAAATCGATATCGAGGCTGCTAAAAGGGCGATCGCCCACAATCAAAATCCCCCCGTGCGCGCCGTCTTTGTGGTTCATCCCAATTCCCCCACAGCCAATGCTTTGACACCAGATGAAATAGAATGGCTGGAAAATTTGCCGTCACAAATATTAGTAGTAATTGACGAAGCTTATTTTGAATTCAGCCAAAATACTTTAGCCGACAAATTGCACCATCACCCGAATTGGATAATCTTGCGGACATTCTCCAAAGCATTTCGACTAGCATCAATGAGAGTCGGATATGCGATCGCCCATCCCGAACTCGCAGCCGCCTTAGAAAAAATCCGCCTCCCCTACAACCTCCCCAGTTTTTGCCAAATTGCAGCAGAATTGGCCCTAGCGCAACGGCAATTATTGCTGGCAGTAATTCCCGAAATTATCTCAGAAAGAGCCAAATTAATAGCAGCGCTAACTCAGTATCAAAAATTGCAAGTTTGGCCGAGTGCGGCTAACTTCGTTTACCTGCGGGTGAAAGCTGGTGAGGGCGAATCCCCCCAACAGGAACACCAACAAATCATGCAGCACCTAAAAGAGCGAGGTACTTTAATTCGGCATACTGGGGGAGGTTTGCGAATTACGGTGGGTAGCCCGGAGGAAAATCAGCGAACAGTCGATCGAATCGCAGCGATTTTCGATTAAAATTAATATCCACCGTTGCTCAATACAATGCTAATAATCAACTCTGTAGAACTCTTCAGCGGATCTGCAGGCTTAGCAATAGGCGTATCAAAAGCCGGCTTTTGTCATAAAGCAGTTATCGAGCTGGACAAAAACGCCTGCGAGACAATTCGCGAAAATCAGCGGCGCGGTGTAAAAGCGATCGCAAACTAATCTGTTTTTGAGACAGATATCGCTAAATTCGATTTTACATCGCTAGAACTCAAAAAGGGAGTAGACCTCCTCACTGGAGGGCCCCCGTGTCAGCCTTTTTCTGTTGGAGGAAAACACTGCGGAAGTGAGGACGCTCGAAATCCAGCGAATTCCAGGTTTATGAAGTACAGTATCAGCAGCTTGTAAACCAGTTTTTGAAGTGCTTAGTATTGACTCGTTCAAGGGCCTACGCCAAGTAAAACGTCAACCCGGAGTGGTAGTAGTTGGCGACAACTGACTTAAAAAAGCTTTCAGTTGTGACCACCATAATTCTATCGGATTAAAGTCCGGAGAATAGGGTAATAAATTGAGGAGACTGGCGCCGTTTCCGTTTGAATCAAAGGTTCAATCGCCGCCAGCTTGCGGGCCGGGAGATTATCAATTGGCTTCGACTGCACCTTTTCAGAGATTTGGCACTAAAAAGTGTTGAATGAAAACTGCAAAAGCCTTACCATCCATCGACCCCTGCAAGTGTGATTAATCCTACAAGTTTTTTCAAGCTGATTGCTCCGATAACTGTGAGTTTTGTACCCCAATAAAATGGTTTTAAATCGTTAAGTATACTACCACATATTGAACGTGCATGGGTGAGGGTTCACCCAATAAAAAGCCCATTTTATCAAAAAAAACGAGGTTTTCAGGGTCAATATTTTTCACTTTCTCCCAATATTCACACATATAAATTTGCACTCTTTCCCTCGGCAGACTGGCTACTGCGTATATTTTTTCTCCTCATAACTTATTTGTGTAGTTCACGACACATCAGCCGAGGGCTGATAGCTTCCTGGTAGTTCATAAGCCAATATTCACAATATTATGACTGCTATCCAAATATTTTTCTCCATCGGAGTTAATTTATTCCGGCGCGAGCGTAACACACTTAGAAGACCTCCAAGAAAGTTTTTTAGGTTGAACATGACCAGTCGTTTGTTTTTGTTTTAAGATTTTTTTAACAAACCCTTTACTCACATCAAATCTGGCTGCTACTCTCAGAATAGATGTATCACCTTGTTCATAAAATTTAACTATTTTCTCACTGGTCTCGCTCGCATAAGGTTTCATTTTTTGCGCTTATATACTAAATACAGTGTATTATATAGACATGGAATCTGCTGTATATGACGACAACTGAGGCCGCGACCAACAAGAGGTTACCCAAATGCTTGATGGGATGTTTTAAGCGATCGGGGCGGTGCTGGGGCGATCGGTCTGGGACTTGGCCGATGGAGTTTCCCTGTTTAACGCGGAGAAAGTACCCGCGCCTAATACTCCGGTTTACCACGGCATTTAATACACTTTTTACACTGTCGTAAAGCTGATACAACAGTCTATAAAGTACATTTATCGCAAATAATTGTCTCTGCCAAAGTTCGCTTAAATCCTTGCAGCGTATAGTTTGAGCCGATAGCTTTGCGCTCGATAGGCAGAACATAAGGAAACTTCTGGCTATGTCTTTATCAGGACTTACGCAACTGTCACAATGGTTCAAGAGCACCATGGATCAAAAAATTAGAAGAGCAACATTGAAACATCTGGACGTTTTAGTTGTTAAATCAAATAATTTGAGAGTATTTTGTGTAGAATTTGATATATTGTTTAATCAGTTTTATTGGCTAAACTTTTGAGCCTTACCCACAGGAGTAAAGCACACGCAACATGATTTATTTGAATCCGATCTTTACAACACGCGGCTTGACTCTATGCCTGTTAATTTCTTGAGTTATATATGAAATCCCTCAATTTTCCAACGAATAGCACACACTTTTTGTAGGTCATTCGTGCGCTTATTGAGTCCTGTCGTTAGTCACGACATATTCCGTTTTGTTGCGAGAAACAATTACCCGGCAGAGTTTCACTTTTCTGAATTTGGGGATAGTTTTTATTTTAATAATTTTCCCTGACTTTAGTCCCCAGGCCTGTCCAACTTAAAGGTTCAACAGATAGATAATCTTCTTTACCTTCGGTGTCGTCTAACACTAGATTGTTTTTGAAAAAAAAGTAATATATATTGGCCAGTTTGTCAATAGCTTGCATGATTTTTTGACTGGCATACCAGGTGTCCGTTAAGACTGTATTAAAAGCCCGACCATTAGAAATGACTGCTCCTTGCAGCATTTCTAACAAATAGTCTCTTTTAGTTTTTCCATCTCTATCTGGCTCATAAATTAGGTAATCTATTACCCAACAAAAAGAGTAATTTTTAGGAGTGACATACACACAGTTAACTAATCCTATGCCTAGAATTACTTTATGTTCATTGCCGCTATATGGTCTGCCACTCAATTGAATATCTTCCCTGTATCTTTTATCGGAAACTGTATCATCAAAAATTAAATAACCGTCAATATGAGCTGTAATCAGCGGTTCCACATTCTCCCATAACAACTGAGGGGTTAATTTTTCTTGGATGAGATACCGATTAATCTACACGAATGACTGATTGTTTCTACACGCTCTGCCAAGCGTGTAGTTGATTTGACTACTTAATAAATATTGACAGTAGTTAAGTTGTGTCGCATCTCATAGATAGTGTAATTAAAATATTCTGATTATAGCTGTTGTCAATTGACCGCCTTTCGCCGGATCTGTTATTTGCTCAAAAAGAGTGCAGAAGCGAATTCGATTTATAAAGCCGTTTACGATCGCACTTTTGGGCGCTCGCTCAGACAACGTTTGGCTCGGGTTGTCAACAAGTGGGTGAAGAGGGCGTGTTACTCAGATGGGAACCGGGCGATCAGAGGCCCGTGGCTGGTGGTGAATCAGGCGCTCAAACACCTGAAAATTTGTTGCCGACTCAACTCAATCTGATTTGTTTCCGCACTCGCCAGAGCATAAATCTGGTTGCACGATCGATTGCCAAAAGCCTGGGAGGACGATCGTTATGCCCTGAGCACCAGGCACGCGGGCCCGTGTGGCGATCGTACTCATCACCCTGTGCCAGTTGCGTAAGTCCTGCCTAAATTATATATAGGATAAGGGTTTCATTTTTACTTAAAGTGTGCAATAATACTACCCAATCAATAAGGTAAAAACTCTCATAGGCAAGAAAAACTTCATGCCCTCAATCTACAGGAACCGTAAACCCCATCACCATAGAAGACCTGCCCGATCAGTTGGCTGAATTGTCGGAAGAATTTTGTCCCAAGTGTGTGGTGGTGTCGAGCGGCGGACTCCAGTGGTGAAGGGAAAACCACCAACCATTCCCACGGGGGACATTGATGATGTAGAATAGGTTCCCACTCTCCCTAATCTGAAAATTTTATTAATTGCCAGGTGCTATTATGTACGAACAAATAAAAACTGAAACGGAAGCTTGGTTTAAAGAGTATAATAATATTTTTAGCACTCAAGAAAAATTTCTTTTTACCCTATTAAATAAACTAAAAGACACTGCTGTAGGTAAAGAAAGAGGGTACGCTGATATTAAAAGTATTGAACAATTCCAAGCTCAAACCCCCATTCAGCATTACAGCGATTTAAAACCGTATATTGAGCGGATTGTTGCAGGTGAAACCAATGTACTTTATCCAGAACCACCTACTCATTGGATTCAAACTTCAGGCTCAACTGGTTCACCTAAACTGTTTCCTTACAATACAGAATTTGAAAAAACTTTTTTTACTTCAGGCAAGGCCCCTCTTAATTGTTTTATTTATCGTGTTGGTTCTCCAGCTTTAAAAATATTAAAAGGTGAAAGTTTCTTAATACACGCTAGTGGTAATTGTGGCACGGTGGGAACTGGAGCCACAAAAAAAACTCTAGCATTTGTTACTGGGTGGATAGCCAAACATAGTTTACCAGAAAATCCTTTGGCACCTCCTATAAGCATTCAATTAATAGAAGACTGGGAGGAAAGAATGCTGCAAACAGCAGTTTATTATGTGCAAAGAAACCTCACGCGCCTAATAGGAGTTACAAGTTACGCATTAATGTTTTTACAAGAAATAGAAAATGCTTTTGGTGGCAAACTATTCTCAGTATTGGCAGAAAATAATCCACAACGAGCAGCAGAGTTACAGCGATTCTATCGAGAAGATGGTAAGATAAAAATTTCTAGGATATGGCCTAATTTATTAAGCCTACAACTAGGTGGTGTAGACCCATATAAATATAGAAATTGGATAGATAAAAATTTGCCTAATAGTGTAATTTTTCAGAGTTACGTTGGTTCAGAAGGTGTTTATGGATTTCAGTATGATATAAACAATCCGGCGATGGTTTTAATGCCGAACAATGCTTTCTACGAGTTTCTAGATATTGATGAGTATATCAATTGGAAGTTTGATAATGGAATTATTCCAACCCGATGCACAGTTGCTGACGTCAAACCTGGTAAAGAGTATGTATTTTGCATCTCTAATTATCTTGGTTTTACTACCTATATTCCTGGAGATATTATCAAAGTTGTTTCTACTGAGCCTCTGTTATTTGTATATTCACGGCGTCTGGAAAAAGAGGTTAACATAGCAACGGAAAAAATGAGCGAAACTCACATTAAAGTGGCTCTAAGTGAGGCAACAAAAAAGAATCAGTGTGTGCATCGGGAGTATTTATGCACGGCGGTGACTGAACCGCGTCCACACTACGTTGTTGCCATTGATTTTTCTACTCCTCCACAGGATTTAGATCAATTTGCAACGGAGATAGAGCAATCTATCTTTGAGTCAAATGTGTCGTATGCTGAGGTACGAAACATGAATGTGCTTCAGCCACTACGTGTAATCAGTCTACCAGATGGAGAATTTGACAGATATATTTTGGCAAAAACAAAAGCAGGTGAATGGAATCCAGGGCAGAAAAAGCTTCCCAGTCTAACTGAGAGCCAAGATTTTCTTAATTTTTTTGATTCTACTGTTCACTTTATGCCTCAGGGTAAGAGCAGGATAAGCGCATCTTAACCATATACCTCTGGCAAAAGCCAAGGGCGACTGGAGACAGTTAGAGCAGTTAGAGTGTAGTCACTGTTAAAGATAATTTACTCCCTGCTCGAAGTATTTAGAGTCCCGCCAGATTTACCAGAAAACTTAATCGCTTTCTGTAGAAGGCAAAATTGTTACAAGCTTCAGTAACTCGATCGCCTGACGGACTATTTGAGCGCATATTACGGAGCATATTTGCGGTACTACCAGGGGAACTTCTCCATGTATAACCTAATTAAACAGGGAAACTGGAATAAGTGTTGTATGCCAATCTATGTAGGTAAAGCAGGTCCGGGCGGTCCTCGGACGGGGCGTATAACTATTGGCAACACTCTTTACGGACGCTTGTCAGAGGATAGAAAGTCGATAGAAGCTGTAGACGGGAGCATCCCGCTTTTTAACTAAGCATAACTACTCATTTTAATCTCATTATTTAAATACGCACATCTGAGTCTTAAAATTTGAGGCACGTTTTTTTCTTTCCACTGTGCACCTACAATCTTAATTCTTGCTCCAATCTGTTTAATTAAAGACTCTACAGCTCCCGAACCAATATCAATACCCTGATTTTGATAATTCTGGTAATTGGGGATTCTTGACTGATGTTTTCGGAGATAATTCTGGAAATTTTGACTTTCTTTACTTCTAATACCAATTTCCTAAAGTTCTGCTACAGATATGGCATCTAAAATAAATTCCCATCCTGTTAAAGAACCAATGATTTCATTCGTCAAGTTTTTTAATTCTTTTTGCACAGACTCTCTCAACTCTTGTATGCACTCGCATCTTAACCATTTCAATTGTTCTTTGAGATACCCCCACAATCTTTCTATTGGGTTAACCTCCGGACTGTAGGCGGGTTGAAATAGTAAAATTACATTCTCTGGTATGCTGAGACTTAAAGAGCTATGAAACCCCCCATTATCTACTTGAATTATATGTAAATCAAGAGGGTATTTACTAGCGAATAGCTCTAAAAAATTCTCAAAACATACTGTATCTAAATGGGTAAACTCATACATAAAAAAAGCTTTCTCCCGTTAACGGCTCTACTGCCCCATACAGCCACAAATAAGTAAAGTCCCATTGCACTTTTCCTTGCGGTTTTATTCCTTTGCCAGTTAACTTTCTTCTTTGAATCGTATGCAATCCCAGCCGACTTTCATCACAACTCCAATATCGGACTTTTTTCCATTGTTTAAAAAAACTTTCACTTTGGCTCAGACTGGCTTTGATTAGGGTTGGCAGTTTTTTTTAAACCCTTCTACTGCTCCTCTTTTCTGTTTTTTACTTACGGGACGCGGAACTTTTAATTTACCTCTCAGCCGATATCTTGCCCATTGATGGGCTGTCCGATATGCTATGGGAACGTCGCAACAGCTTGTCAACCATTGGTGTACTTCTTTGTAACTACTGAATCCTTCAGGGTCGCTCAGTTCTTTTTCGAGCTTCTCTATAGTTTGTACTTTCATAATTTTTGGTCTTCCCGAGCGAGGTTTCTGGGACAATAATTCTGTTATCCCTCCCGAGCGATAGCTAGACAACCATCTTTGTATTGTGGTACGATGTTTCCCGGCGCCTCACAGCAGCGGATAATACACTCTCTACCATTTTGGTTTTCAGCCAATAGAGAACTTGCAGTTTTTCTTGGCGCACAGCATCTTTCTCTTGACGCATCAGGTCTTTCAGTTCTGCTGCGGTTTCCTGAATCTCAATTCTAACGACTCCTGACATTTTTCCTCCTGATACTTGGGTACTAACTTACAAAAATCCCACTTACTAAGTGTATCACTATTTTATGAAATTGGTATAAGAGTGAGTAGGCAGCGAGAAGAGTTTGTCAAGAGAGTGGCACTCCGTTACGTCAAATCTAATGATTTGGTCACCTATGAAGACTTAAATGTTCAGGGCATGGTAAAGAACCGAAAACTGTCTAAGTCGATTAGTGATGCTACTTGGTCTAAGTTTCGGACGTGGTTGGATTATTTTGGGAGCGTCTACGGAACAAAAACCGTAGCTGTATCGCCCCACAATACCAGTCAGAATTGCTCGAATTGTGGCAAAAAAGTCAGTAAGTCTCTATCAACTAGAACGCACATTTGTCCGCATTGCGGGTATTCGGCAGCTCGAGACACCAACGCAGCAATTAACATCTTGAAACGCGCCCAAAATACGGCGGGGCACGCCGAAATTAACGCTTGGGGAGAGATACCCTCTAGTTTCTACCAATTTCCTAAAATTCTGCTACAGATATAGCGACCAAAATAAATTCCCATCCCGTCAAAGAAGCAATGACTTCTTTAGTCAAATTTTTTAACTCTTTTTGCACCGCTGCTCTCAACTCTTCTATTCGCTCGAATCTCAACCATTTCAATTGTTCTTTTACATATCCCCACAGTCTTTCTATTGGGTTTACTTCTGGACTGTAGGCGGGTTGAAATAGTAAAATAACATTTTCTGGTATACTGAGATTTAAAGAGTTATGAAACCCGACCTTATCTACTTGAATTAGATGTAAATCTTCCGGATACTCACTAGCAAACAGCTCTAAAATTTTCTCAAAGCACACTGTATCTAAATGAGTAAACTCATAAAAAAAACTGGCTCTTGTTAGTGGCTCTACTGCACCATACAACCACAAATAAGTAAAGTCCCATTGTACTTTGCGTTGCGGTTTTATGCCGTAACCTGTTAGCTTTCTTCTTTGAATTGTATGCAACCCCATCCAACTTTCGTCTTGAGTCCAACACCGCTTTTTTTTCCATTGTTTTAAAAAGCTCTGGCAGGGACTCAGACTGGCTTTAATTAAGATTGGCATTTTTTTTTAAACTCTTCTACTGCTCCCTGTTTCTGCTTTTGACTCACGCCTTCGTGGAACTTTTAATTTGCCTTTAAGGCGATATCTTACCCATTGATGCACTGTCCGATATGCCACAGGAATGTCACAACAGCTTGTCAACCATTGATGTACTTCTTTGTAGCTACTGAATCCTTCTACTTGGTTTAACTCTTCTGACAATTTCTCTACAATTTCGGGATTCATAATTCTGGGGCGACCAGGACGAGGTTTCTGGCATAATAATTCTTCTATTCCCCCTGTTCGGTAGCTAGACAACCATCTTTGTATTGTGGTACGATGCTTACCGGTATCGCACCGCAGCAGACAATACACTATCCACTGTTTTGGTTTTGAGCCAATACAGAATCAGCAGTTTTTCGTGACGCACAGCATCTTTCTCTCGACCCAGGGTAAGAGCATCTCAATCAAGCTTTACAAAAGGAGTTGAGAACAGTCATCATATAATCATTATTCATAGAAGCCTGTTTGATTTTTTGACGAAGACTACGCTGCAATGTTTTCTCCTGATTAAGAGCGTTAAGT
>NZ_JAUBVJ010000120.1:0-19837 GCF_036702785.1 Microcoleus sp. AR_TQ3_B6
TTTCTTGATAGTTGACCTTCATAAAATATCCCTTATTTTTCTGGCATTGTAGCACTTATTTGGCAAAATGGTATTACACACCTACTCTATAGCGGTTCTCGGAAAGATGAGGTATTCACGAATTAATTAACAATTCCCCAATCCCCCAATCTCAAATCTCAAATCTCAAATCTCAAATCTAAACTTGTACCTCATCTATCTGAGAAAGGCTATATCTGTAGGGTGCTTATGGCTAGCCTTACCCCTACCAATAAAAGTCTTAACCACAAGGTGACTGCTATAAATAAGCCCACCAATACGCAGATCTCCAACAACTTCTGCTTCGTCGGGGATTTAAAAGTCTAAAAGAAGTAAAAGCAATGGTTTCGGCAATTTCAACGCGCCACCTGCCGCATATACTCACCCCACAACTGAGCGGCATTTGCACTACCTCCCCGAGTTGCAGAATTATCATCATTTCCCAACCAAATTCCTGTCACCAGTTGCTGACTCGGAATATAACCGACAAACCACAAATCTTTATTATCATTAGTCGTGCCTGTTTTGCCAGCTTCTCCTAACCCCAAAGCAGCACTGCTGCCCGTACCTCCCCGCACCACACCTTGCAGCAGATCGGTCATCGTATCCGCTACGCCTTCAGGAACTAACTGCCGATTGGCAACGCCATCTTTTTGATAGTCATAAATCACCCGGCAACTGTTAAAATCATTTCGATCTTTGCAATCGCTGCTGTCAATAATTCGCTTGATTACGTGGGGGCGATTACCCAAACCCCTGTTCGCTAAAACCCCGAAGGCACCGGTTAATTGCAATACGTTAACTTCACTTTCACCTAATACTAAACCAGGGGCAGAACGCAGCGGAGATGTAATCCCCAAACGTCTGGCCATTCCCACTACATTGTCTAAACCGACATCTTGTGCTACTCTCAAAGCAATTGCATTTTCCGACTGTGCTAAACCCCGATACATATCAGCACTGCCGCTGGTTCTTTCGCAGCCGCTATAACTTTGTCCGCCCCAGGAAAGCGGCTCGCAAGAATAAGTTTTGCTGGGTGGTATTCCGCGTTCTAGGGCGGCTGCATAGGTGAAAATTTTAAATGTAGAACCGGGCTGTCTCAAAGCTTGGGTAGCCCGATTAAACTGACTTTTCAAATAATCTACGCCCCCAACTAATGCTAAGACTTCCCCGGTTGTAGTATTGAGAGTTACCACGGCTCCTTGAGAAAAACCTGCACTGGCTCCGGCATTTTCTACAGCATTTTTGAGGGAAGCTTCAGCCACCTTTTGCAGGCGGGGATTCAAACCTGTTTCTACAATAAAATTGCCTTCTCTGGCTAACTGCTCCCCCAGCAAAAACTCCAATTCGTCAAATACATAACTGTAGAAATAAGGCGCGATCGTACTTTGCAGAAATTCGCGAGCTTTCGGATTGATATCAATTCGCGATCGCCTCGCGCGATCGGCTTCTTCCTGAGAAATCGTCCCCATTGCGCGCATCCGTTCGATCACTCGATCGCGGTACTGTACCGCCAACTGATAATTTTGAATCGGATTAAAACTGTTTGGCGCCGGCAAAATGCCCGTCAAAGTTGCCGCCTCTGACAAGGTTAAATCCTTCGCCGACTTGCCAAAATAAAACCGAGCCGCATCCTCAAAACCGTAAAGGTCTATTCCCAAAAACACGCGATTTAAATAAGTCAGCAACAGCTCGTCTTTGCTGTAATAATTCTCCAGTTTTAAGGCAACTACTGCTTCCCGGAACTTGCGTCCTGCCGAATCTTGAGTTCCCACATAATCTCGAAACAAACTCCTCGCTAACTGCTGCGTCAATGTGCTGCCGCCTTCGCGAATTCCTCCCCCGCGAACATTGGTCAACAGCGCCCGCAAAACTCCGATCGGATCTACCCCCAAATGCCAATTGTAGCGGCTGTCTTCCGATGCAAGTACCGCCTTGGATAAATAGGGCGAAAAATCCTGCAATTTCTTTAATTCTAAGTGAGCGTTATTCTGAGGAGGACGCAGCGGAGTTTGCCCATCGCGGGCGTAAACAATCACGGGGCCATTGATACTTCTCGGCAGAGGCCGCACTTTAAACTTTGTCGATTCTATACCTACGAACACCGCAATCAAAGCGGTGATTCCGCTGACGCCGTAAAAGCTGTAACGCACAATTTGCAAATACCAAGGCGGCGGATATACGAACTGAATTCTGACAGCGGCGGCTAGTTCCGGCGGTCCTAAAGTGAACACGTCTCCGTGACGCAGGGACATACTTTTAATTCGCCTTTTGCCGCTGTAAATGCCGTTGGTGGAGTCTTCATCTTTGATGATAAAAGGAGTCCGCCGCCGAGTATCCCGCGACAGGGATAAGTGGACGTGACTGACAACGGGATTGCGAACTACAATATCTGAAGATTTCGACGATCGACCTAACAAATATCGATCGCCCAACAGCGGATAAACCTCAGCTTTAGCTGCACCCGCATCCTGTACCCACAGTTCGGGTACTTTGGCATTCGGTTTCAGCGCTAGCTGGTTAAAATTAACCTTAGCAATAGTCTGGACTGCTTGGGTAATCGCACCCAAGACGGTTTGAGGTTTGCGGGGCGGCTGCGGTGGGGTCATATTTCGCTGTGCACTACGATCGAGCGATCGGCTCTTGCACCATTCTACTCGCAACTTTTGGCTAATTTCACGATCGGGCCACACTCTCTTAGCGAGCGTCTGCTAGTGGCGATCGATTTTGGGGTTATTGGTGAACCCGCCTTGTGCCTGCTGTTTATCAGAAAATTGGATCTAAAACCCCTTCTGAGCGTGACCAAGAATTTCTTAATGGTACAAGCCCCCCGATTTATCCGTGGAATCAATCCCAAATCGATTTTCGAAAATCCTCAAGAAAGAGCATTTATCCGTGGGGTCAATCTAAAATCTAAAATCTAAAATCTAAAATCGATTGGCCGGCTTTTAGTATTGTATTTTTCCCAGATATTTGTTGCTTTCTCAGTGTAATATATTGTACCCTCAAAACGATGGTGACAGATTGGACGATGAAAGCAAGATATCAGTACAGATTCTACCCCACAGACCAACAGCGATTGAGCTGAGCTGCGGTTGTTTGGTTGTGTGAGAGTGATGTGAAATGATGCCTTAGCTTTGTGCAAATCTGCTGACAAACTGCCAAACTACAACCAACTATCTGCACTATTAACCAGTAGCAAAAAGCCCGAAGAAAGAGCTTGGTTGAACGAGGTTTCGTCTGTGCCTTGGCAGCAGTCTTGGAGCCATCTAGCAACGGCTTACAAGATTTTTTTTGATTCCCATAAGGGCAAAAGAAAAGGGGGGGAAAGTTGGAGCACCTAAGTTTAAGAATAAGACCAACAGTCAAACTGCCGAATTTGCTAAGTCTGGGTTTTCCCTTAAAGGAACTCAAGTTTACTTGGCAAAAATAGGGATGGTCAGTCCTATTATGTCTAGGGAATTGCCCTCAGAACCGGGATCGATAACAGTAATTAAGGACTGTACCCATCGGTATTTTCTAAGTTTTTTAGTAGATGTCGAACCTCAAGATTTAGATCCCATCAATCCTTCAATGGGCATTGATTTGGGGTTAAAAACCTTCGCTACTCTCAGCGGCGCAACCCAGGTAAAAAGTCCAGACTACTCAAAATCAGAGCGCAAAATAAGGAAGTTGCAGCGCCGATATGCTCGGCAAGAAAAAGACTCAAAACGCCGTCCTAAGACCCGCATACAAATTGCCAATTTGCACAATCTAGTTAGCGACACCCGCCAAGATTTTTTGCACAAACTATCAACCAAAATAATCAACGAAAACCAAGTGATTGTTTTGGAAGGCCTCAACGTGTCGGGTCAGGTTAAGAATCGGCGCTTAGCTAGAGCGATTAGCTCTCAGGGATGGAGAGAATTTAGAGTCTTTTGTCAAGCTAAATGCGACAAATTTAGTCGCGAGTTTAGGGTAATTAGTCGATGGGAACCCACCAGTCAAGTCTGTTCTAGATGTGACTATCGATGGGGTAAATTAGACCTGAAAGTCAGAACTATTACCTGTTTAAACTGCGGTACAACTCACGATAGAAATGAAAACGCAGTCAAAAATATAAATAAAGTCGGGATAGGGCATTACCACGACTCGCTTTCGGACGCAGAGGGGACGTAAGACTAGTTCGGTAGCAGACCCCAAAGAAGCGTCAAGAATCACCGCACTTTTAGGGCGGTGAGTATGTCAATGAGCAAATCTCCACCCAACCACAAAAAATATCCCTCTGACAACGCCGGATTAAATTCTCATAAACTTGCTAAAAAATCCACACTTTCAATAACATTTATCCCTGATGAGAGCCACAAACTTCGCATAATTAAAACCCCCCTTTTGACCGGGGGGTTTAAAGCCTAAAATCTGCTTGATTCTCCTTACATCGAAGAACCCAAACCGGCATAAGCACCGTAGAAGAAAAGCGCCACAATGCTCAGAACACCGAGGCCTGCGACAGTAGCTACCACCCACAAAGGAATTCTGCCACTTTCACTAAACATAGCCATCACCTCACTAATTCACAGCTAAAAACATTCGAGCTAAAATTGAAAGCCAACTCAGACACCAGTTAATTAAAGAAATAACTGGAAAACAAAATACCCAAAACAAAAATCAGCAACAAACCCAAATACAAAGAAGTCCGGTTTAACTCAACAGGCTGCTCGTTGGGATTAGGAACGCGCTCAGGCATTGTAAACTCCTATCGTTGAATAAATTGCATTGCTGCGATCGCGCCCAAAAAGAAAATTGTTGGGACACCTAAAGTATGAACGGCCAACCAGCGCACCGTAAAAATCGGATACGAAATTGGCTCATTGTTTGGGGTTCTGCTCGTCATTTTTCCAAATCCTTCTTAAATTACTTGGCAATGAACTGATCTACTTGTTTTTTAGCTTCAAAGCGATCCGAGATAATCGGCACTTCTTCCCGCTGCGGTGTGAAATATTGGTTAGGGCGAGGAGTTCCGAAAGCATCGTAAGCCAAACCCGTTTGCACAAACAGCCATCCAGCAATAAACAAAGCCGGAATGGTGATGCTGTGAATTACCCAATAACGGATACTTGTAATAATGTCACCAAACGGACGTTCTCCAGTTGTACCAGCCATTTAGAATCCTCCTTTCAACAACAAATCGACAGACAATCTCTCTTACTATTCTACTATCAAGCAGCTTGCGCTGAACCTTGATATTTAAGTAGAGTACCGCTCGCACCGATCACAAATCCGCGATCGGGGCCCATAAAGACAATCCTGTAAAAATTAGCGGGAACATCTTCAACTTCGCGGTCTTTTTGCCAAGTTTTCCCGCCGTCCAAACTGCAGAGCAAATTGCCGCCGCCGCCGGCTACCCAAATTTCATTATCAGTCCGGTAAGCCATGTCCAGCAAACCCCAACTCGCCTTACGATCGGGAAAAAACGGTTTTCCCCAACCTTCAGGATTGGAGGGGTCGCTAAACTGAATTTGACCGCCGCGGGCGAGCATCCACAAACGCCCGTCCTTGGTAAAGCCCATATTTTGCAGGCGGCGAGAACTATTGCGGTTGTGAGGTTCCCAAGCTTGTTGTCCGGGTTTCCACACCGAGTAGAAATTGCCCTTTGAGGAAACTGCAACATACTGCCCGTCTTCAGAACGGTTGATATTGCGAACTACCCCAAAAGAATCCTGCACGACAGCTTTCCAATTTTTGCCGCCGTCGGAAGTCCGGTAAATCGCCCCGACATCCGTCGTCATCTCGGCGGAATTCGGGCCCAAAGCCGCGATCGTACTCGGAGAACCAGGCAACTGACTGCTCAAAGCAATCCGCGTCCAAGACTTG
The DNA here is from genome assembly GCF_036702785.1 of Microcoleus sp. AR_TQ3_B6. Taxonomy (NCBI): domain Bacteria; kingdom Bacillati; phylum Cyanobacteriota; class Cyanophyceae; order Oscillatoriales; family Microcoleaceae; genus Microcoleus; species Microcoleus sp. AR_TQ3_B6. The sequence goes on from NZ_JAUBVJ010000120.1 coordinate 5,872, forward strand.
CCCTCATCGTTGGTGTGAAGCAAAACTGAAGGCTGGCCGACAATCCAGCCTTCGGAACCCGAAAAACTCACCGATGCAAAACGCGACCTCGGATCGTCGAGTTCCAGTGCTACAGACTTCCAGCTAGTGCCACCGTCAAGGGTTTCGAGCAGAGTCGCCTCAGAACCCACAACCCAGCCGTGCTGAGGATTGCCCGTAAAGGCAATATCCTGCAAATTAGCTTGCGTCGGCAAGGAAATTACTTGCCAGGGGTTGTAACTCACAGAACCGATCGTGCTGCAACTCGTACAGATGAGCGCAGCGGCCAATAACATTACAATTCGTTGCCAAAATCTCACAATCGTCTTACTGCAAACCATACATACTAAGTAACAACAAGAAACCAACGACCAAGCCGCCAAAAATCAGCAAACTTTTCTGACCTTCGGTCATGCCGTTGACACCGACACCGTAGCGCTGATTTGCCTTAAATCCCGATACCCCTTCCATCTGACCGAGATTTTGAAACACCGACTTGCGCGCTGCGCAAACGGGACACACCCAAGCTTGGGGCAAATCTTCAAAAGCCGTGCCCGGGGCAATGTCATTTTTAGGGTCGCCCTTTTTCGGATCGTAGACGTAGCCGCAGGCGCGGCACTCGTGCCGATCGAGGGTTTTAGTTTCAGTGGCTCGATCGCTCATAAATCCAAAATTATGGGTCAGCTAATCGTGAAGTACCTCAACTAAACTTCGTTATAGCTGGGGCTTCCAACTAAAACTCAAATTAGGACGGTCTTATTCGTCTTCGAGGTTTCCCGTCTCAACCGCCGATGCCACGTTAGGGACACCACAAGGGTGTTCGACACTTAAGTCGATGATGGTCTTACTTAGCGTCCACAGGCAGCCGCCTGTCTTCCACAGGCAGTTACAATATTAGAATATACATTAAAAATTATTGCAGAAGATGGATGATTAATCTCAACTAACTCGTAATTTTAGCTACCCACAATCTATATAATGTAAAGACAAGTTACAGAACCCTTTCACCTAGGCAGTAATTATTCACCGTGTTTGCACTCAGCGGCTACGAGTATTTCTTAGGCTTCCTGTTAATTTCCAGCCTAGTCCCTATCCTCGCCCTCACGGCGTCTAAGGTTCTGCGGCCCAAAAGTCGTCCCTACGACCGGCGCACTACCTACGAATCAGGCGTCGAGCCGATCGGCGGAGCCTGGATTCAGTTCAACATCCGATATTATATGTTCGCCCTGGTCTTCGTCATCTTCGACGTAGAGACCGTCTTCCTCTATCCTTGGGCGGTTGCTTTCAACCAGCTAGGACTGTTGGCTTTTATCGAAGCCTTGTTTTTTATCGCGATCCTCGTTATTGCTCTTGTCTATGCATGGCGCAAAGGAGCCTTGGAATGGTCTTAAGTTCTGACAAATCACAAAAAGCCCAACTTGTCAACCCAGTCGATCGCCCGGAAGTCACATCGCAACTGTCAGAGAACGTCATCCTGACAACAGTCGATGACCTCTACAATTGGGCGAGACTTTCGAGCCTGTGGCCGCTACTTTTCGGCACGGCCTGCTGCTTCATCGAATTTGCAGCTTTGATCGGATCGCGCTTTGACTTCGATAGATTCGGTCTAGTACCGCGATCGAGCCCCCGGCAAGCCGACTTGATCATCACCGCCGGCACAATTACCATGAAGTACGCCCCCATCTTGGTGCGGCTGTACGAACAAATGCCGGAACCCAAATACGTCATCGCGATGGGCGCCTGCACCATCACCGGCGGAATGTTCAGTATGGACTCCCCCACAGCAGTCAGAGGCGTTGACAAACTGATTCCCGTAGACGTGTACATCCCCGGCTGTCCCCCCCGCCCAGAAGCGATTATTGACGCAATTATCAAACTGCGCAAAAAAATCGCCAACGATTCCATGCAAGAACGGGCTAATTTGCTGCCAACCCACCGCTACTACACCAGACCCCACAAAATGAAAGTAGTAGACGACATTTTGGACGGCAAATACTTGTCAGTTCCCAGCCGGATGGCGCCGCCGAAGGAATTGACAGAAGCAATGGGAATGCCAGTACCGCCGGCCCTGCAAGCAGGACAAAAACAGGAGGTAAACCGTGGCTGAGACAGAAACCTCAATTGTTGAAGCCGGGAAGGTTTCCCAGTGGTTGACTCAAAATGGCTTTGAACATGAAGCTTTAGCGGCCGATAATTTGGGCGTGGAGATATTAAAGGTCGATCGAGACTTTTTAATTCCGATGTCAACAGCACTGTATGCCTACGGGTTTAATTATATGCAGTGCCAGTGCGCCTACGACCAAGGGCCGGGACAAGATTTAGTCAGCGTCTACCACTTGGTTAAACTGACAGACAATGCTTCCAAGCCTGAAGAAGTCCGCGTCAAAGTATTCGTACCCCGCGAAGATCCCAGAGTGCCATCAGTCTACTGGATTTGGAAAGCAGCCGACTTTCAAGAGCGGGAATCCTACGATATGTACGGCATTGTCTACGAAGGACATCCGAATCTGAAACGGATTTTGATGAACGAAGATTGGGTAGGCTGGCCACTGCGGAAAGATTACATTTCCCCTGATTTCTACGAATTGCAAGACGCTTACTAATAGAGTTTTGCGAGGGCGGGTTTGAGCATAAAATTTGACTTTTGCAGTTAAGTTTTATGTGAAACTCGCCCTCTATTTTTTAATTAATGATAACTGGTTCCCAGGCTCTGCCTGGGAACCGATGTCCAAAAATGCTATTTTCAAAAAAGTATTAGTATGGTTTACGAAGCTGCTGGTTTAATAGCTTTACTAAGCATAGTAATAATTTACCTGCAACTTCGCAGGGGTAAGAACAAGCCCGATGATCACAGGCTCGAAGCACAGACAGTTGAGCTTAGGCAAATAAACCAGCAGTTACAACAAGGAAATAACCTATTTACCGCCTTTATAGTTCAAATCCTTGCAAGATTTAAGCAAACAGAGGCAGAACTCAAGGCAATTACTACTGAGAATAATTCTTTGAAGCAGACGGTTCAAAAGCTACAACAACAGTTAGCAAGCGTTGAGAGCGAAAGAGATGAAGTAAGGAAAATTTCAACAAATCTGCGAATTACAAATATTTACTGTGAACAAAAAATTGAAGAACTAGAAGCTCATAAAAAAGTTCTTATTCAAGAATTGGGTGGTTCTCTCAGCAGCCAAGATATAGAGTTTATAACGTGGGAATTTTTAATCGAGAAAGTTAAAGAGGTTACTAGGCAGCTTAATGAAGTCATAGCCCAAAATCAATCACTCATTCAAACAAATAGGGATTTACAGCAAGAAAGAGACGTTCTGAGGAGAGAGTTAAATCAAGTTAAAGATAATAATACTAGATTGACACAAGATAATCTACAACTCCGAGCTAGCAAAAACTCTTTAGAGTCAGAAATAAGACGAGCACTAGACCGAATTCAACCTTTAGAGATAGAGAATAACCAGCTAGAGCAAGAAAAAAACCAATTAGAAATAAAACTTTATGAGTTAAATTCATTAAACTCCAATTCACGTCAATTAGAAACAAAAGTTAAGCAACTAGAAGAGAATGCCAGAGAGCTAGAAAAAACCAAAATAAGTTTAGAGCGACAGCTTAAGGACGAGAGAAATAGAGTTGCACGTCTTCAGCAAGAAATTGAGAGTTTGCAAAATACAAAACATCAACTTGAAACAGAGCTTAAGCAGGAGAAAAGTAAAGTTACGGCAATTGATCACGCAACTAATGACTCGAAGCAAGGAAAAGATGAAGGGTATGCACCCAGCGAAAATACGAAAACGGAAAATAATCTGCTGCTTGCAAAAATAGCTCAACTAGAAGAGACAATAAAATACTTAGAACAACAGAACCAGTTGCAAGACCTATATGACCTATATGATGATGGAGAAAATTTCTTAGGATATTATAATGATTTAGTTTATTTCGTTCAAACATCTTTAGGAACTTCAGGTATAGAGGAATTAAATGATTGGGAAAAAACGGAAGAGTTTTACATAGAACTTATCAGTAGACTTTGTTTTATCGATACGATACTCATAACTAAAATCAAATCCTTGGAATGTAAATTACATCCCTTTTATAAGGACTATATTGCTGTGGCTTTAGATATTAGGTTTAGCTATCCCGGGAAATTTTTGTTTTGGAGTAATGGCGAAATGTGCTTGGAACTAAGTTATTTCTTCAATAGTAAGTTGTAATTAAGAGTTTATCAATCTAAAAGATGAGTTCCAACGATCGCAAAACAAAACTAGAATACGGGGATTTTCAGACACCGCTGGAATTAGCCGAGAGGGTATGTCGGAAATTGATAGAACTTGATGTTAACCCCAAAGTCATCATTGAGCCCACTTGCGGGATAGGTAATTTCATTAAAGCTGCTGCAAATTCGTTTCCATCCGCCAGCAAGATTATCGGGGTTGAAATCAATCAAAGTTATTTAAGAGAATTAAGAGCTAAGCATGAATTGTTACAGGATGAAAGATGTGAGGTTAAGCACGGAGATTTTTTTGAGTTTGACTGGACATCATTAATCAACCAATTTAATCATAGAATACTGGTACTTGGTAACTTTCCTTGGGTAACAAACTCACAACAAGGAACTCTTGGCAGTGAAAACTTGCCTAAAAAAAGTAATTTTAAAAAGCACACTGGCTTAGATGCACTAACAGGTAAAAGTAACTTCGATATCTCAGAATGGATGCTGATCCATGCGATACAATGGTTGCAAAATCGTGACGGCACTCTGGCAATGCTATGCAAGACTTCCGTGGCCAGAAAGTTATTAAGTTACATTCATTCAAAAAAAATTAATCTCGCTAGCTGTGCAACTTACAAAATAGATGCTAAAAAGTATTTTGATGCAAATGTTGATGCCTGTCTGTTATTCTGCAAGTTTGACTCAAGTTCACAAAACTACTTCTGCGATGTATTTAGCAGTTTAGAAAGTTCTGACGGCAATCGAATCGGATATCACAACAATCTCCTGGTTAAAGATATAGATTCTTTCAATAAATTGAGTAATTTATATGCTGTAAATTCAGCAACGAAATGGCGATCTGGCGTCAAACATGACTGCTCGAATGTGATGGAGTTTCGGAAAATTGATAATTTGTTTGTCAATGGATTTGGGGAAGCTGTCGAGCTTGAGGAAACTTATTTATTTCCGCTACTTAAAGGATCGGATGTCGCTCAAAATCGCATTAATGCCACAAACCGCTATATTTTAGTAACTCAAAAATTTATTAGCGAGTCAACCGAACCTATCAGAGATATCGCTCCTAAAACCTGGCGCTATCTGGAGGAGTACGGACAATATCTAGACAATCGCAAAAGCAAAATTTATCAGCACAATCCTCGCTTTTCTATTTTTGGAGTTGGCGATTATAGCTTCAAATTTTGGAAGATTGCAATTTGCGGACTTTATAAAAAATTGGATTTCAGATTGATAAGTGAAATTGCTAATAAACCTGTGATTTTCGATGATACTGTTTACTTTCTCAGCTTTGACAGCGAGAGAGTTGCACGTAAAACTTTTGAGCTTTTAAATTCATCGGCAGCAATTAACTTTTATTCATCGATGGTATTTTGGGATGAAAAGCGTCCGATTAAATCCAGTATCTTAAATTGTCTCAATCTGTCACTGCTGGCAGATTTGGAATATTTAACCGCAGATGCACGCAGATAAACGCAGATGGATACAGCTAAATATTGACTGTTTCTGGGAGAATTTAGGCTGTTATTTTTGATATAATACGTAAAAAATCGCGATATCTTTCCAAATTCCTTATTCGGTTTCTAATAGGGTAAGATGCGTCGGCATCTACTATCTGCAAGTTCTATTGAAAATCTCACAGAGCCGCACCCTTTTCCACTCATCCTTATCATACTCAGTGTGAGTCAGAACATTTTTGATGTAGATTTTTTGAGAAACGTCAACCAAATCCACCCCGCTTTAAAAAGACGGGGCTACCAAGATCCCGTATTGTTTACGTGTTTTGATGGCGGCGACTTCCAGAGTTGAAGCCATTCGGGAGTTCCGACGGGGTATCGCCAGTTAGGCACCGAGCACCGACTTCGCTTTTTGCAAATAGCGCCGGCGATCTTCGAGGCCGTTGTAACCCCCATTCACGCCGACGGTGACTCCTTCGAGGTCATCTCGATCGGCATACTTGTTGAGGTTTCGGGTATGCCAGTACCAGCCTGCGACCCAAATCGCCCACGGAATCTGTCCGACGAGTTGGGGTTGAGCGATAAAATCCTGATTCATTGCCTTAGAAAACTCCGCATAGTTCGATCTTCCGGTCAGTTGCATTAACCCCCGTCCCTTAAAGCGTTTACCGTCGCCCGGTTGAGTGTTGCCCAAATCGTCCCGTCCCTCGTAGTCTTCACCAGAAGCATATTCTTCCATCGCATTGAAACAGTCCGACTCGTGAGCCACCTGAGCGATGAAATGGCAGATCCGCAGGGGCGTATTAATCTGATAGTGATTAAAAACGTCGTTGACGCTGGAAGCCAGTTGGCGCAAGCGATCGCTCGGTGCATTCGAGCCGGCAATCTGAATCAGTTGCTCGCCCGTCATATATTGGGCGCTTGCCGTCGGACTCGCAGCCGTAGCCGTACCAGAGGCGAAGAGAGTTTGAGCCGTTTGGGCAGGTGCAGTTTGAGCGGGTGCGTTTTGGGCGGATGTACCCGGTGGGTTATTGCCGTAAAACAGCCGTCCCCAGCCGGTTTTCGGACCATCTGCCGTCCAGCGACAGGTCAATTCCTGGCGAGAATAGATCAATCCGCCGCCATCTTGAGAAGTGTAGCCGTCCATCAAGTTGCCGTAGGGATCGTTGATAATGTAATCGCCGTCTGCGTTGCGACCGATCGCCACAATCATATGCCCGCCTGTAGGGGCTGACGCCGAGCCGCGATGCAGAATACCAATGACAGCAGGCAGTCCACTGGCTAGGGATTTATCCAGATCGTCAAAATCGAGACTGGTATTCCAGGTCGATTGAATTTTCAGTTCTGCCAGGGCCTGAGTTTGGGCGCTATGGTCGGTGGTATCGCCATACTTAATCACGTACTTGAAGTAGTCGTCATCCCCGGAAATGTTTGCACCCAGGAACTTAGCCACCATCGCACAACTGGAGGTATTGCAAGTTCGGTCCGCTTGCTCCAGATTGTCTCGTTGGGAGAAATAGGGAACGGGCAGTTTAATTGCCCCGTTGCTTGCCCCGTTGCTTGCCGCCGGGGCAGAGGGAGCCAGGGGAGCAGTGGGCGCGGCGGGAGGAGCGCTCATCATCGGACTTGGGGCGGTGGCCGTTGCACCCATCATCCCTGCTGGAGCAGCAGAGGTCGCCATCATCTGGCTGGGAGCGGGGGCCGTTGCTGCCATCATCGGTGCTGGCGCAGCAGAGGTAGCCATGACATTGGCCCCACTAGACCCGATATTGCCGACGATCGCGACATCGGGTGCGCTGACAAACCAGACGTTGCGGTTTTCAGGGCCGAGTCCGCGATCGATCGCCACTTGCAGGTGATTGTTCTCAGCTTGAGCATAGGACATCAAGCCAAAGCTGTTGCCGCCACCGACCCAAATCTTATAGTTATCGGGCAACACTGATGAATGTTGGGGACTGAGCTTGAATTCGGTATTCTGGCGAACTTGGAGAATGCCCGCAGCCCCAGGGGCAGCAAAGGCGGGGGCCGAAGTCCCCCATTGCTGTTGCTGTTGCTGTTGGGGGGGACGGACGGGTTCGGGTCGATCGAACAGGGTTTTATCGGTGGCGACAGTGTTGGCTGTCTTAAGAATTTGCTTGATTTGCTCGTTTTCTTTGGCTTGCTGCTGCTGCAACGTCGCGATGTAGTTTTGTACGTCGTTCTTGATGATACTTTCGACCCGGCTGGCAAAGTTCGCATAGCCGTCGATATGATCGGTCAGGTTGTCGTAGGAACCACTCAATTGCACGTACTGCCAGCCTTCAGCCTTGAGGTCTTCTGCCATTTTGCGATAATCTCGCCAGCGATCGCCATACCGATGAAACTCATCTAGCGCCGCACTGACGGCAATCACCTGACTTACGAAAAAGGGGACGTAAGGAAACCAATCGCGAAAGTATTCATTATCTTTAGACAGTTGCATATTAATCCCCACCAGAGCAGGCAGCACCACCCCGCTAATAATCGTCGTCAGACGCAATCGGTAGTGCATCCGGCGGCACTGATCCGCTTTTTTATCCGCCCACACTACCTGATCGATCCAGCGCTGTTTCAGCGACTGTTTGTAGAGGTTGGGGAGTTTCAACTGTTCGACTAAGCTTGCCAACTCTTCGCGCAGGTATTGTTCGTAGGTCTTTTTCTTAGCCATCTGGATGTCCTGTTAGAGGGTAGAGGGGTGGGGTACATCTGAGGTTAGGCCAAATCCGCATCTGCGACCCATCTTTTAGGTCGATCGACAGCTTCCTCAGAAAATAGCTAGAGACGAACTGTCAAGAGCTTAATTTTTGGAGGAGGCATTCAGTCCCGGATTTCGGATACTCAATCGAGTCAGCATGATTAACTCTCAACGTAGGGGCGCACGGCCGTGCGCCCCTAATTTGAACTTTCAACTTTTAAGTTTTCAGGCGGTAAATGGTACTCTTTCCACCGTAGGAGTTGTCAAAATCCGTATCGCTTTCCCACACAAAGCAAGCTCTAGAAGATGAGTTGGACAGGACTCGACTGCAACCATCGGTCAGTCCAATCCCTATGTGTGCTTCTCCATCCGCAACCACCAAATCGCCCGCTTTCGCCGATTCTCTCGACACCTCTTGTCCTCGCCCTTGTTTGAGCGCGTCCAGGACTGCGGGAACGTAATTGGGATTGGCGCCAAGTGGGGTGAGGTTTGCATCCTGAAGGACTTTGTTGACCGTCCAGGCGCAGGCGTTGTTGCCACCATCAGGGCCGTCGGCCGTAGACATTCCGCGCAGTTTGAGGGTGGAGGCGAGGATGCGAGCATTCAGGTCGGCGATCGCGGTTTGCAGCACCGGAGCACTGGCAGAGGGGGCTGATGCAAACGCACCAGGAGGCTGGGCAAAAGCCATTTGCGTCGGTGCCGGTGGAGGCGCAAACGCGGCCGGAGGCTGGGCAACAGTCGGCTGAGGCATTGGGGCACTCGGTGCGGGTGGGGGTGCAAAGGCGGCGGGAGGTTGGGCGAAGGCGGTTGGCGGCATCGGAGTATTCTGAGGGGGGACTGGTGCGGTCGAGGGTTGCCCTGGAGCGTGGAACGCCGGATGTTGCGCTGGGATTCCCATGGCTCCAAAGCCATTGTGAGGCGGGTTGGCAGCCCCGTAAGGCGGCTGTTGAGGGGGGGGAGGAGTGGGCTTTGCAAACAAGGTTTTATCGGTGGAAACCTTCTCGGCGGTTTTCAGGATTTGCTTGATTTGCTCTTGCTCCTTAGCCTGTTTTTGCTGCAACGCCGTGATATAGTTTTGTACGTCATTCTTAATCAAGCTTTCGACCCGACCTGCAAACAGGGTATAGACATCTTGGTGGGTTGTAGATTCGGTGTTCTCAGTCCGGGGTTTGAGGGCTTTCCAGTCTTCGACGCTGACTTCGGACATCCGACTGCGCGACAGGGGAGGCGGACTATCGTCTTCTTCGTGGGTTTTGTAGCGATAGGGGCCAGTCAATTGCAGGTATTCCCACCCTTCTGCTTTGAGTTCTTCGGCTAGTTGTCGGTACTCGCGCCAGCGATCGCCAAAGCGCAAAAATTCTTCCGTTGCCGCACTGACTGCGATAATTTGGCTCAAGACAAACGGGACGTAAGGAAACCAAAAGCGAAAGTATTCATTATCTTTGCCCAGTTGAAAGTTAATTCCAACTACCGCAGGCAACAGTACACCACCGACGATCGCCGTCAGGCGCAAGCGATAGTGCCAGCGACGGCATTGTTCGGCTTTCTTATCCGCCCAAACCACTTGATCGAGCCAGCGACTTTTGAGCGACTGTTTGCAAAGATCGGGTAGCTCCAGTTGCTCGACCATATCGGCCATTTCTTGGCGCAGGTAGTCGTAATACGAGGTCTTTTTCGCCATGTGGACTTCTGTTTGCACGCACTATATTGTTTAGATCCGCATCGTGGCTGCTCCATCTGAGTTGTTCACCCCCTTTATTTCACGAGGCAGCAGTTCGATAGCCCAAGCGCTTTGTTAGTTCGACTGATGACCAACGACTGGAATCCTATGAACTATCCCTCTTCTGTTACTCTCGGAAAACTGGCGTTGCGGAATACAGGTATGAATTCAAGATTTCGGCATTGCTATAAGCCCGCTTGAGGGTGAGTGTGGTAAGGCTGTGGTGAGTTTTAGGTGATAGTAAAAATAAAACTTCCCGTGGGAAAAGCCCGAAAGCCTGTGTGAGCCAGAGGCTCCCACTACCGTTACCACCAGCAATTGAGAACAGCCAATTTATTCGTTTACTAGAGAGTTGCTGACGAGAATATTGAGGCCCTAGGGCTTTTTGAGTAAGTTTTATTGTAAAAACACATCATACCATAGATAGATGACAAAGCAATCAGTATTTATAATCAGGTCTTAGTGAATCAGTGGGAAAAGTAAACACTGTATGGGTTAACCGGGTGACGACCGCCTCATCAAATTCCTAAGCTTCCCAAAAATCAGTGTAGCATATAGCACACTGGCGGTAAACTGCCGGTAAGGATTACTAAAGCCCCGGCTTTGCTGAGTTTTAGCGGATAATAAAAATAAAACTTCCCGTGGGAAAGGCCCGAAAGCCGGAGTCAGCCAGAGGCTGACTCTACCGTTTTCACCAGAAATCCTGAAAAGCCTTTTGTAACATCAAGCGAAAAGTTGATTCATACCATGAATCCGCAACGCCGGAAAACTTTTGTCATTTCTCAAATCTAGAGCTTTTGTATACGAAGCGATCGCAATATTTTTTGATAATAACAAATACAACAACCAAGTTTTGGTAATAGGATAGCTTCTATTGATTGACTGATAAAGCTTCTAGAGATTGCTCTCCCAGAGAGTTACAGCAGAGGGCTATGAAGTTTTTCTGGTTAAACGCAGCCCAACTCTAGAGGGGGAACACTGTCGGATGGTGCATCACTCAATCCTAACCTCGACCCACAAATTTGTTGAATTTAGGACTTAGGCATTCCTAATATAACCAAGTAGTCCATTGATAAAGAAGGAACATCTACTCATGGGTATCGGACAGTCCTAAAAATAACTAAAACCTCGACAGCGGAATCCAATAAGGACATTTACATCTTATTTTTACTCTCAGAGTTCAAGTTTGGGGGTACAATAGGTTACCGGAGATATTGGGAGACGTTTTCCATTCAGGGCGTCAATTGCTTTTTGTTTAGAGAGAGTTATGAACCGGAAGATTTATTCCCGGTGATGGAGAAATTTATCAATTTAGCCGGGAAATATTGAGTGTTGACCCTACAGTTAGAGAAAAGCTGTAGAGTGAAACAAAACTACGGAATTAATTAGCTATTTTGGGTCAGGCAAATACCATAATCCGAGCGCTGAATTGAACTTAATTACGCTAGGCTATATTATAGTAATTTTTATGCTAATTTAGTGCCAATTAATTACAGAATATACGATAAAAAAGTCGGTCAAACCAAAAACGATTATTTTAGATAAATGCTGAGTAAAATCAGAGAATGGGGAGTGAAACCAAGAATAGTAACTGGAGATATAGCAATCCTAAATGATTCTACTCGTTACCAGGCTCTTCCTGGTAACGCAGATCCGGAGGCTCTGCCTCGCCTGCGAAAATCGAGGCAGAGCCTCTGGACATTGATTAAGAAGTGAAACGCCTGGAAGTTATTGAAACTGATGCGAGGATTGCTATAGTTGGTATTCAGGAGTAGAAAACTTAAAGTTTATAATCCACCATAAACAGGGTTTTTTATTCGGATTTTCCCAAAACATAATTATATCAAATGAGCCGCATAAGTCTGGCAAATTAAACACTTGAGAGATAGCCAATCAAGGATTTGTTACTCATCTAAAATAATTTTAATTTATAAATTAATTGAGTAAAGACTTGGAAAAAGCAGACTCTAGATATTATATTTTATATCTGCAAGAGCGCGAAAAACTCAAAGAGACAACCCGAAGTTAATTTATCACAGTTTATGATTTTTCTTGGGGCTTTAAAACCTTTCATAGAGCGCTCAAATAAGTATGTGGAATTTGTCGGTTCATGGTGAGAGACACCCAGGCGATCGAGACTCACATATTTTGCTCACTTCACGCATTTATTAAATTGGAGTTAATGCCCTCTAAAAAAATAATTAGCACTTGGTATAAAGTTCAAAGGAATCTATTCACTTTAGTTGTCCGGGAGCATATTTTGGCGAGCTTGAGCAGTGAGGTTATAGTCGAGAATACATAGACAATGTGGCGTTGCTGATTCACGGTATGAATCAACTTTTCTCGGCAGTTACAAAAGGCTTTTCAGGATTTCTGGTGAAAACGGTAGTGTCAGCCTCTGGCTAATATCATGTCCGATTGATTGACCATAATATCCCGACCGGGCGGGTTTTTGAGATTGGAGATTGTTGGCAGATATTGTTGGCTCACCGGCCCCTACCTGAGGTCGGGTAATCGACCGGACATGATATAACTCCGGCTTTCGGGCTTTTCCCACGGGAAGTTTTATTTTTATTATCCGCTAAAACTCCGCAAAGCCTGGGCTGTAGCAATTCTTACTGGCAGTTTACCGCCAGTGTGCTATATGCTACACAGCTTTTTGGGGGAAGCTTAGGAATTTGATGAGGGGGTTGTCACCCGGTGAACCCATACAGTGTCTACTTTTCTCACTGATTCACTATGCCCTGGATATAAATAATAATTGCTGTGTCATCTATCTATGGTATGATGTGTTTTTACAATAAAACTTACTCAAAAAGCCCTAGGGCCTCAATATTCTCGTCACCAACTCTGTAGTAGACGAATAAATAGGCTGTTCTCAATTGCTGGTGGAAACGGTAGTGGGAACCTCTGGCTCACACAGGCTTTCGGGCCTTTCCCACGGGAAGTTTTATTTTTACTATCACCTAAAACTCACCAGAGCCTTACCACACTCACCCTCAAGCGGGCTTATAGCAATGCCCAAATCTTGAATTCATACCTGTATTCCGCAACGGGGACAATGTTTTTTGTCAATGCGTAAGTCCTAGAATTTTAGATGTTGGGCATTGCTGATTCATTGTATGAATCAACTTTTGTCGGAAGTTACAAAGGGAGCATCTCATATTTGTAAAAATACTTCTTTTGGCTCCTTCTTTCTGACTCTTTCCTTCTGCCTCCTGCCTCAAAACTTCAATTTATCGCTTGGCTGCTTTCATTGAGATGATCCCGTTACTAAACTCACCCTACTTGACCTATAGCCATCCCGAAATCTTAAATTCATACCTGTATTCAGCAACTCTCTAAATTATGTACTTATGGCAAATATCCGACTTTTCCGACTTTACGATCCGACTTTTCCGACTGACAGAGACAGTCGCCCGAAGCCATGATAGATATAGGGAAAGTCAACCCACGATATCTAGATTGTCAAGATATCGTAAATCGGTCTTGCTGAATTGGGTATGAAATTTTTAGGCTCAATCCCCGTGGTTGCCTCACCGCTGATGGGTAAGCACTTAGAATTACCCCGACAGGAAAAATCATAGTTTGGTTCAGCAGCGCCTGTTTTTGTTCGAGTTCCATCCAATCCGATCGCGTAAGGTGGTGCGGTTTTGCTGTCTAGCATTCGCCCTCTTTCAAATGTTTGAACTCCCTGAGTGAAATTTCCCGATTTCCTATTCCGCATTTACCTATTTCTTCCTCATGAAAACAAATTTTGACGCTTTTATCTCTTACGGACGAGCAGATAGTCTAGCTTTTGGCAGAAAGTTATACGAGAGATTGAAAGA
>NZ_JAUBVJ010000121.1:0-18871 GCF_036702785.1 Microcoleus sp. AR_TQ3_B6
TGTTGACTGTTGACTGTTGACTGTTGACTGTTGACTGTTGACTGTTGACTGTTGACTGTTGACTGTTGACTGTTAACGGGCGGGTCGAAAAACTGAATGATGGTTGAGTGTTGACTGTTGACGCGATTTTACGCCCGACTCCAGAAGCGCGGATTTGATATAAGCTATGGGCCGCATCCCGCAACCTAAAAACGGATTTATAAGGCCCAACGGTCCAAGGGAGCTAGCAAAAGTCAGCCCACGATTTCCTGCGTAAAAGTACAAAATAAATCAGTATACTGGCGAAGGATACTCAGATAACAGCAGAATTAGATCAATGTTTACAGATATCAAGGAGGAATAGCACTCGATGCAAAAGCTAAACAGTTCAAAGTTGGTCGCCTTACTAATTGGGACAGCAGTCATTTTTTTGAGTTGGGTAACATCAGTTAGCGCTCAAGCGAAACTCACAGAGCGATCGAAACTAGCCATTAATGGAATTGGGCCAATTCGGGTTGGTATGACAGTTGATGAAGCGTCAAAAGCAGGTGGGATTAGATTAATTAGAAGTGGGAGTGGTGGTATGGACGAGTATCAGTGTTCCTACGTCCAACCAAAAGGAGAGCCAAAAGGAATTGCCTTTATGGTAACAAAGGGTCGCATTGCCAGAGTGGATATTACCAGCAAGCCCATTACCACCCTGAGTGGAGCTAGAATCGGGGATAATGAAAACAGAATTTTATCTTTATATCCAGGGCAAATTAAAGCAACTCCTCATCCTTATGTAAGCCGCCCACCTGAGAATGGAAAATATCTAACTTTCTTCCCTAAAGATGCGGCTGACAAAAACTACCGCATAATTTTTGAGACTAGCAAAAATCGTGTAGATAGGTTCCGTTCGGGTAAACTTCCTGAAGTTGAGTATATAGAAGGCTGTTCGTAATAGGCTCAAAAAACTCTTAATCCTGTGACATCAAACTCAACAGCCGACAGCACTTTGGGTTCCATCTCCTAGAAATCAGAACAAGCTTGGCATCAGGAAACACGAAATACTCCGTCAAACGATTTTTGATTTTTGATTTTTGATTTTTGATTTTTGATTTTAGAATTGAAGCATTGACCCCACGGATACATTCGGGGGGCAAGTTTCATCAGATACAGGTTTTTTATTTCTGGACGGATGAATCCGGGGGCTTGTATCCTGGATGCTTTCGGTCGGCGTACCCATGCGGTAATTCAACGCTTTGTAGTCGATCGCCCAATCCTGGAAATCTCGATTTCGATCGCCCGCAATAGCCAACAGATGCAAAAATAATTAGAGACTACTTAACATCAGTCCCAGTTAAAAAAAAGAATCCAACTGTAAGCCAGTGATCCAAACCCTCATAAAATCAGTGATTTCCCATCGAAAATCGAAAATCGAAAATCGAAAATAGCATGAGTCCCAGCTTGCGAACAGTCATTGCTACCAGGTATGTCACTCCCTTGCGCGAGGGCGGATCGCTGCCGGCGATCGTCGAAGCAGATGATGATGGTATGTACGTACTCAAATTTCGCGGTGCGGGCCAGGGAGCCAAATCTCTGATCGCTGAGCTAGTGGCGGGAGAGATTGCTCGCGCCTCCGGACTCCCAATCCCCGAACTCGTCTTTGTTGAACTAGATCCCGAACTGGCTCGCACTGAGCCCGATCCGGAAATTCAAGATTTGATCCGAGCAAGTGCTGGCCTCAACCTCGCCCTCGACTATCTCCCCGGGTCCATCACCTTTGACCCGATAGCGGGGAAGTCCGATGCGGATCTCGCCTCAGAAATCGTCTGGTTCGATGCTTTCGTGACCAACATCGATCGCACCTCGCGCAATGCAAATATGCTGGTATGGCACCGCCGGCTTTGGCTGATCGATCACGGTGCAGCCCTCTACTTCCACCACACCTGGAAAGATTATCTCTCGCGCAGCCGCGATCGTTTCCCCCCAATCAAAGACCACGTTCTGCTGCGTTTTGCCAGCACCCTGGAAGCAGCAAATTTAAAGATGACTCACAGGCTAACCCCGGACATCATTAGCCACATCGTTAAACTAATTCCTGATACTTGGCTGGTGGGAAATTCTCCTTTCAGCGATAGCAACCAACATCGGGATGCTTATATCGAGTACCTGCTAAATCGGCTAGAATCACCACATATTTTTTTGGAGGAGGCGATTAGTGCCCGATCGATTTCTTTATGATTACGCCATTATCCGCGTCGTTCCCAAAGTTGAGCGCGAGGAGTTTATCAACGTGGGGGCGATCGTTTCCTGCGGTACGAAAAAATTCCTCGAAGCCCGTATCGAAATTGATGAAAAGCGCTTGATGGCGATCGACTCAACGTTGGATCTGGAAATGCTTCGCAATCACCTAGCAGTCATTCCTATCATTTGTGCAGGCGGCTCCGAATCTGGCGCGATCGGTCAACTTCCCCACAGAGAGCGCTTTCACTGGCTCGTAGCACCCCGCAGCACGATCGTTCAGACATCGCGGGTACACACTGGTTTTTGCCAGAATCTACCGGGTGCGATCGAACACTTGCTCGATACAATGGTGCGATCGTCAGTCGATTTTAGATTTTAGATTTTAGATTTTAGATTTACTCATTTTAGCTAAACATAAGAACGCCAGAGCAAAAGTCCTGACTGCTAATATCAAATCTGTTAGTATCGGAATTATTCCTATCTCTGTTCTCGACCTCTGGGTGAATCAGGGTCAATTCCTTGTCCTCTGCGGTTATTCTCTTTTTTTTACCGCAGATACAGGCAGATAAACACAGATTAACGCAGATGAGTGGAGGAGGCTACAGGATTTGATCTAACTTTTCTAAAGTCTTAGCAGCAGTTTCGCAAGGTAGAAAGATGATGCAAGTTGAACAGACAAATATGACGTTACCTCTCTGGGGTTTAGCATTTTTCATTGGGTGGACGATCGCAGTCGTTATCTTGTTGCTGGCAGTCAGGGTTCGGCATTTATCAGCAGGCGGATCTATAAAAGATTTCAGCACAAAGAACGACGACAGTTTGCTTTGGCGACTAGTTCGAGTACACTCTAATTTGGTGGAAAATCTGCCTTTGTATTTGGGAGTTGTTTTCCTTCTAACCGTTAGGGGTGTTTCTGGAACAGCAGTAGATTTGCTGGTTGTTGTGTACATCCTTTTTCGGCTTGTACATTCCGTGATTCACATCGCTGGCCTCGACCCAAAGTTTCGGTTCTTCACCTTAGTAATTCAGTTAAGCTGCTTGGTGGCCTTAACTATTATGGCAGTTTTCTAGTTGAGGTCTTGCCCAATTGACGGCTATATATAGTAGGGTGCATCAGGGGCCAACTTTAATTGTTTCGTATACAGCGCAAGTCAGGCGCGCTTTACAAGTCGATGCTACAGTGACATTACTGTCTGTGATTTGGGTAATTTATTGAAGTTTATGAACCGAATATCTCGTGCGGTCGCTGTTATTTTAATTGTATTAGGGTGCATTATTTCTGTTTTATTTCAGACACCGCAATCAGCCTTAACTGTGCCACCTCCTGTGCAAGTATCTCCACGAGGCGGAGGAGATTTTTCTGAGAAAATTAATTTGGGACGGCACTTTCAAGAGCTAGGAGTTGAAGGCTCGATCGCAATTTACGATTTGAATAGCGATCGGCTTTATCAACACAACCCGCAGCGTAACACCACAGCTTTTTTACCTGCATCTACATTTAAGATTCTCAACTCTCTGATTTCCTTAGAAACAGGGGTGATTTCAGATGAGATTGCTGTTCTAACTTGGGATGGAATTCAAAGGCAATTTCCTGCATGGAATCGAGACTTGAATATGAGAGAAGCCATAAAACTTTCCGCCGTTTGGTTTTACCAAGTTCTCGCCCGCAGAGTCGGACACGAGCGAATGCAAAAATGGGTAGCTAAAGTCGGTTATGGCAACCAAAAAATCGGTAACAAAGACGATATTGACAAATTCTGGTTAGAGGGAGAACTGCGAATCACACCCAACGAGCAAATTCAGTTTCTCCGCCGTCTATACAAAAATGATTTACCCTTTTCTGAGCGCTCGCTGTCTCTGGTTAAAGACATCATAATTGTTGAACAAACTCCCGATTACACAATTAGAGCTAAAACAGGCTGGGCAAACTTTGGAGACAAAACAAAGCCTCAAATTGGCTGGTATGTAGGTTATTTAGAAAAGGATAAAAATGTTTACTTTTTTGCGACAAACATTGACATCCGCAACGAAAATGACGCCTCTGCAAGAATCGAGTTAACGCGCCGTTGCTTCAAGGATCTTGCGCTGCTGTAACTGCGTTATTTGTTCTATAATCTTCGCAAAAATGCCAGCGGATGGGCTAAGGGTGATAGCCAAAACACCCATTTATGCGATGCCTGAGTTCGATCGTAGGAAGCCGAGTCTTTTAAATCTTTTAAAACTTACGCAATTGGCACATATAGCAATCCTAAATGATTATACTCGTTACCAGGCTCTTCCTGGTAACGCATATCCGGAGGAAGAGCCTCCATAGTCTGGGCCGAGGCTCTTCAAGAGTGACATCGGTTAAGAGGCTCTTCCTGGTAACCAGTTAACCAGTTATTGAAACTGATGCGAGGATTGCTATATATATAATTGCTATAGTGCTATATATCATTTCTCGCAGCAAGGCGACAATCATCTAAGAGAGCATTAAGTTCTTCAACGACTAGCCAAGGGTTTCGACCTTTCAAACAAGCTACGATCGCTGCTTCATAGGGATTTCTGCCAGTTTTTTTTACTGCTGCGATCGCCTGTTTGTTAGAAAATCCCCGCCCGCTGACCAACCAAGCAGCCAAAACCTGTCCTGTACGTCCGATCCCCCCAGAACAGTGAACTACCACCCGTTCGCCTTTGCTATTTGCAGATTCCAAGAACGGCAATATTCGATCGATTAAAATATCGCGATCGACCAATTGAAAGTCTGCAATCGGCGCCCAGCAAACTCGATCGCACCCAAATATTTTCCGATATGTTCCCAGTAAGTCACTGTAGCGGATGAGTTGGGTTTGAGCGAGCAAGCAGCAAACTTGCTTGATATTATGCCCCTGCATAAATTCAATCCAGCAAGCAATTTCTGCATCGCGGTATCCTGGTCTGGCTGCACCAAACACAATTAATTCATTCTCTGAAGCCGCAGCAAATTTGTGCATAATGTTTTCAATATTTTTACCTATAATTAAGAAAGACGCACAAATCCTGAATCAACAGTGAAAAACAACAGCTCGATCGGTTTAATGAACTGGCTGCAACCCAAACCAGAAACCGTTTTATTATGCGACTCAATTGCAGCAGCTTCGGACATGGCATTTATGCTCAACGGTGAGTGGGATGGGTGCAATAGTTTGGTACTCCCTAAATGCGACAAGGTAGCAATTGAAGCAGCCGCCCGTTTGCTGGAGACATCGTGGTGCTACCAAAATACTTGCGAACCGATTTTAATTCGCCTGGAAGCTGACGAATTGCTGCGCCGTTATGGGATTGGAGACAGGTTTTTTATTAATGCTAACTTGCGATGCGCGCAGTTGAGCGAACTTTGCTTGGAAAACATTGATTTGAGTTATGCTAAATTAAATTTGGCTAACCTCAGCGGCACTAATTTAAGCAAAGCAAGCTTAATGGCCGCACAGATGCAATCCGCAAACTTGAGTGGCTGTAACTTGAGTAAATCACAACTTGTGAGGGCGAATTTATCAGGAGCAAATTTATCAGATGCTAATCTCAGAGGTGCCGATCTGAGTTATGCAGATTTAAGCAATGTTTGCTTAACAGGTGCTGACTTCAGAGGTGCCAACTTAGCGAGAACAGACTTAAGAAAAACCAGCTTAGATGGGGCTATATTTGAGTAATATCAAATCCCGCTTAAATACTCCCTCTCACACCCCGTAGGTAAATCCTGTAAACATTTATCTGCGTTAATCCGCGTACATCTGCCCCAATCTGCGGTTAAAGTTCCAAAGTAATTAACTGAGCAATTTCCTCAGTTTGAAAACCCAAAGCCATCGGCCTTTGCACTGCCGGAATCACCTGCACATCATAAAGTTCCGTGACAACTCCTTCAAAGCGCAACCAGTGAACGATCGCCCCATTCGTCAAATCAATCACCATCATACCGCAGCGAGGCTCAGCATCCTTGGCTGCTAACAACTCATCCAATTCTAAACCGCTAAAAGTATTGTCACCACCCCGAGGTTTCGAGAGTCCAACAATCGCCCAATTTTGCCAAAAAGCCAGTCCTCGGACATATCCCGGACAAAACGTAATCGCCTGAAATTTCCCTGTATCTAAATCCACATAACCCAATTCCCCTCTCCCCGAATTCAGCAACCACAACTTGTCTTGATACCAGCGCGGCGAGTGTGGCATTGACAATCCTCTGACGATAATCTCATTAGATTCAATATCAATAACTATACCCCCGTTTTGTCTGCGATCGCGCCAGCCATCCACCACATCCGACTGACTCGACGCTGTGACATATTTCGGTTGTCCATCCACCATTGCCAAACCGTTGAGGTGACAGCGGTCTTCATTTATATATTGTGATATAAAACGGGGTTTCCAGAGAGGTTTGCAACTGTGCCGATCGCTCAAAGTAGCGATACAATTAAATAAAGTGCTAATAAAAATAATTTGATTATTTTTATCGACTGCGATATCGTGAATGTCGATATCTCCTGTAGTATAACCGATTCTTGGTATATATAATTTATCGTATCCTTGATATAACTTCCCGGATTCTAAGACATTATCTAATTGCCAGAGTTGATATTTTGAACTCAAATAAAGGCGTTCCGGCGTGCAGAAAAGCCCCATTGCGCGATCGAAGATTCGCCAATATCCAGAAATAGTATTAGTTTCTGGATTGCTACCAATAAATATTAACCTCTTGGTTTGATAGGTAGTACAAGCGAGGCTGATTTGTTGTTGGGTTAACCACGATGGGAACTCGCGATCGCCCATTAAATCCTGTGGCGAATCTGCACTAGCATCCCTTGTCGAATTCTGACTGTTATCCCTATTTTTATCCCTTAAACTTCTGACTTTTTCCACTGGATCCTGGGCTGAATTCCTAACTAAATTGCTTGTTCTATCGGGTTTTAAATCAGTTTTTAACCTTCTCTCAGCTTCTTTTTCTATCCCTTCTGCCCTGTCGATCTGTATCGCTTCCGGCTGCTGACCAGATTGATACCGTTCCCAAATCATTTGATATCCTAATTCCAAATATCGCACAGTTTGAGGTGTATTAAACAGTGGCAATTGTCGGCGATTTTCATTGAGGTAATTTTTCAGCTTTTGTAACTCTTGAGGATGAGTAGCTAAATGCACCGCCAACTTTTCATACTCTTCTAAACTATTAACGATTAAATGCGGTAAATTAACCGCATTTAATAAACTTGCTCCCACCCGCGCCGCAAAAGTTTCTCCTGGGAAGGTAATAAAGGGGATTCCCATCCACAAAGCATCGCTCCCTGTCGTGTGGGCATTATAATATAAAGTATCGAGGAATAAGTCTATCCAAAGGTGGCGTAATAGGTGTTCCTCTTGTAATAATCTCGGTGCAAATATTAGGCGATCGCCATCAATTCCCCGCAGATTAGCCTGAGCTTTCAGGTTCCGAGTTGCTTCTGGATTGCTCTCTAATAGCCACAGTACACTATTAGGTACTTGCTCTAAAATTCGCATCCACACGCTAAACATGACTGGCTCAATTTTGCGACTGTGATTGAAGCAGGCAAAGACAAACGTCTCTTCTGGTAAGCCATATTTGGATTTGGGGTTTTTCTGTTTAATTTGCGCGTCTTCTGCGGGGCAAACTCTCAGATAATTGTTAATCTGATAGCTATGTGGCAGGCAAATAAATTTTTCAGTAAAAAACTCGGCGAGGCGGGGGGGTGTTACGATATTATCTGTGATGATGTAATCTATAAATTCGGCTCCCATCGTGTTTGCGTAAGTTAGATAACTAACTTGAATGGGAGCGGGGCGCATTGCTAAGATTTCTGGGTTAGAATATTGGGTATAGCCTCCCATGTCGATTAGGATGTGAATATTATCATTGTATATTTTTTCTGCGGCTGTTCGGGTAGGGATTCCTCGCACGTCGGTAAATTTATCGCAGTCTGCTTCTATTTTTTGACGCTCAATACTGCCGTCATTGGGACCGAGAGAGTAGGCGAATATCTCAAATTGGGCGCGATCGTGCAAGGCGAATAATTCACCCATTAAATGCGTTAAAGCGTGGTTGTAAAAATCTCCAGCGATGTAACCTATTCGCAAGACTTCGGGGGTTGTAACAGGGGGGATGTGAGGGGGAAAATAATTTTGAGGAACTTTACTGCTGACAAATTTAGCGAAGTAGCGAGTAATTGCTAGATGTCTGTCACCCTCAAAAGGCGAGTACATAACAAAGTCAAAAATAGATAAGTCTTTCAATATATTTTGTTCTATTAAATTTCTGCCAATTTCCCACATTTTTTCGCTTTCTGCTGCTAAATTAT
Organism: Microcoleus sp. AR_TQ3_B6; assembly: GCF_036702785.1. Taxonomy (NCBI): domain Bacteria; kingdom Bacillati; phylum Cyanobacteriota; class Cyanophyceae; order Oscillatoriales; family Microcoleaceae; genus Microcoleus; species Microcoleus sp. AR_TQ3_B6. The sequence continues at coordinate 8,529 of NZ_JAUBVJ010000121.1, forward strand.
CCCACAGGCATATCCCCTGGTAAATTTTTATCAAAGCTGCCATTGCATTGATGTTATGCGAGTCTAGCTGCAAGATTATTTGATAGTTGGCAGCAGCTTCGCTGTATTCATAGCAGCGGTATTGAACATTGGCTAAGTTTCCCCGATAGGGAATAAAATCCGGTTGAATTTCTAAAGCTTTTTGATGGCAAATTTTCGCTTCTAGCAGTTTTTCTTGTTGGGCAAGCAAGACTCCTAGACTGTTGTAGGCGAGCGCATAATTGGGATTGTATGTAACAGCTTGTTGGTAGGCCGCGATCGCCTCCTCGACTTCCCCCATATTTTCCAGCGCTGCCCCTAAATTATACCAAGCTTGAGAGTAGCGCTGTTCGCAATTTAAAGCTTGGCGGTAAAGGGCGATCGCTTCTGGCCATTCTTGCTTAACTAACTTAGCATTTCCTAATTGAAAATAAGCAGGCGCATAATTAGGCTGCAGCGCAATAATCTGTCGATATTCCCTCCCTGCTGCCTCCCAGTCGCCTTGTTTTTGCATAGCCAGCGCTCTATCATAGAGGCTTTCTACAGAAATTTTATGGGACATTTTATTAATCGTTTTCAACCATTTTTCCCATTCTAATGCACGCACCCTCCAAGTGCAATGTTTATTAAAATAATCTACCTGTTTTTGCAAAAATTGTTCAGTTTCTTGTGGGTTAGCGCCTCTTAGGACTTCTAGCACCTCCAGAATTGCCTCCAGAAATTCTTGGGCATAAGATTCTCTTTCGGAGAGCGAACTGAAGGGAGCGAGCGAATTTGAAGTAGTGGACTGAGACAGCGAGATTAAACGCGCAAAACCTGCCGTTGTTTCGGGCAAAGCTCCCCAGTTGCTAGTCACGACAAAACAACCGCTAGCTAGAGCTTCCATCACGGAGATACAAGAAGTTTCTGCAAAGGTATTTGGGTACGCTAATATATTAATCGAGCGCAATTCCCTAGCGAGTTCTGGCTGAGTTAGCGAACCGACATACTCCACTCCTGCTGTTTCTGCACAGCGGCGGTATAGCGGCTCCCATTCATCTCTATCTTCTGTTACTTGATAGACTTTTAAACTAGAAAATACCTTTAATCTCACATCGGTAAATCGCTGCCGAATTTTCGGGAAGATATCTAAAAGTAAATCTAAACCGCGAAAGGGAGTGCTGGTATAAGTTAAAACAGGAGGTTGTAATTTTTGGGTAAAAATAGCTTCGCCTTCAGTGAGGTTTTTTTCAAAAGCAGGAGCGATCGCATTTTTTATAACTCCTAATTGCATATTTGTCATATTGAATTGTTCTAAATATAGCTGCTTTTGCCACTCGCTGACAAAAATTATCGCATCGTAGAGCAATTGGATTGATAAACTTCGTAAAGGCTGCGCTGCCGCCTGGTCGCAAGCGTGTTGCATCCAGAGAATTAACTTAGTTTTTTCCCCCAATAGTGGCTTTAACTGCGTTCCAGTTTCCGGGTGATTTAGGACAATAGCAGCATCAAAAAAATTTAACAAGTCTTGAGAAAGATTAGTCAAAGGAAAGCAATGGACTCCCCGATACACTCCTGGTTTAGAAGTGTTATTGTACAACCATACTTCATGTCCAATAGCTGCTAGTGCTACTGCTAAATAGCACAAAGCCGACTGAGAGCCGCCTAGAGGTTGGCGGTAAGGAGTTTCTATATCGTAATCCCATACAATCGCATCAAAAAAGCCGATTTTCATAGTAAATAAAGTGAAATTATGCCAGTCGGAGAAATATGAAGCTTTGTTAGAAGGGATAACAAAAAAAATTGATAGAGGTGACTATACCAATCATACACATCATCAGTCACGGTCGGCAGGGAATTAGATCGCAACAGCGCCTGACGGAGATTACATTTTTAATGGCTGAAACCATTGCTATTATTGCATTTTTATATCTATTTTCTTCGTCCTTCTTTCTTCTGCAATACAACTCGCAAATAGGGCTTGGCAACTAAGGCGATCGCTCACAGTATCTCTATTCATAGAATCTAGAGGCAGATCTTTATATATCCCAAATGTAGGGCGATCGCAATTCCTGTAGGCACCGATTTTACCGATCGTAATTGCCTAAAATCAATAATATAATAAACCCGCCCCCACCTCGACTTTGTGGAGTTTATGTAATATACCCAGAGGAATATAAATCTTTGTAAACTCGCCCGTTGAAGCACACACTGCGCTGGAACATCTGCTAGGTTTTTTGCTCTTAAAAGTCTACGGTGTCATCTGCCCTAAGGTATAAGTACCGTGTCTTAACTCAAATCGGGCGATCGACGCAAACCAACTCAACAAATTCTTCCACAGCAACCAAAAGCAGATGAAAACTCTAGTTCAAATTAACCACAAAAAAGAATTTTCCCTAATTAATTACATCAGCAACCCGCTAAGGGAAATAGTCATCCTCGACCCCACAATACCAGATAGCCACCACATAGCCTCTGGCATCAAACCGGGCACAGCAACCTACATCCTCGAAAGCCAGCCTGACGCCGTAGAGCAAATCGCCACAATCCTAGCTCAGCATACAGACCTCGAAGCCCTCCACATCATCTCACACGGCCGTTCCGGCAGCCTTTACTTACGCACAACAGAACTAAACAGCAGCAACATAGAAAACTACAGCCAACAGTTACAACAGTGGCGAAACAGTTTCACTGCCCAGGCCAGCATCATATTATATGGATGTAACTCCGCAGCCGGAGATAGAGGCCACAAATTCCTCACTCAACTGCACCAACTCACCGGCGCCAACATCGCAGCCAACCCCACTACCACAGGTAACAGCCAACTAGGGGGTAACTGGGACATCTCCCAACTCATCCCCCCATCCCCCGAAAAGCCCAAACTGGCCCTTACAGAAACCACCCTCAAAACCTACAGCGGCGTACTAGGCTTCGCCCCCCAAGTCCCCTTCCTTCCTGGCCAAGGCCCCGTCTGGGTCAGCATCGGCGACATCAACTCGGACAAAAAACCAGACTTAGCTGTGGCGAACTCGGGCAGCGACAACAGCGTCTCCATCCTGCTCAACACCACCCCCACCGGAGCCACCACCCCCACTTTCGCCACCAAAGTTGACTTCCCTACTGGCACTCGCCCCTTTTCCGTCAGCATCGACGACATCAACGGCGACGGTTTACCAGACATAGCTGTGGCAAACTTCAACAGCAACACCGCCTCCATCCTGCTCAACACCACCCCCACCGGAGCCCCCACCCCCACTTTCGCCACCCGAGTTGACTTCCCTACAGGCAGTAACCCCGCCTCCGTCAGCATCCGCGACTTCAACGGCGACGGTTTACCAGACTTAGCTTTGGCGAACTCGGGCAGCGACAACAGCGTCTCCATCCTGCTCAACACCACCCCCACCGGAGCCCCCACCCCAATTTTCGCCCCCCAAGTCCCCTTTCCTACTGGCAATAGCCCCAGAGGCGTCAGCATCGGCGACTTCAACGGCGACGGCAAACCAGATGTAGCAACGGCGAACTACAACAGCAGCGATGTCTCCATCCTGCTCAACACCACCCCCACCGGAGCCCCCACCCCCACTTTCGCTCCCCAACTCCCCTTCCCTACTGGCGCTAAACCCAGAGGCGTCAGCGTGGGCGACATCAACGGCGACGGCAAACCTGATTTAGCAACGGCGAACTCGGGCAGCAGCGGTGTCTCCATCCTGCTCAACACCACCCCCACCGGAGCCCCCACCCCCATTTTCGCCCCCCAAGTCCCCTTTCCTACTGGCAATGGCGCCGCCTCCGTCAGCATCGGCGACATCAACAGCGACAAGAAACCAGACTTAGCTGTGGCGAACGCTATCAGCAGCACCGCCTCCATCCTGCTCCACACCACCCCCAAAGTTACCGCTGTCACCGCCAACACCCCTAACGGCAGCTACGGCATCGGTGCCACTATCCCCATCACCGTCTTCTTCGATGTCGCCGTCAACGTGACCGGCACACCCCGACTGCAACTAGAAACAGGCACAACTGACCGCTTTGCCACCTATACCAGCGGTAGCAGCGGTATACCCATCTTCAACTATGTAGTCCAAGCAGGAGACACCTCTGCCGACTTAGAATACCTCGCCACCAACGCCCTCACCCTCAACGGCGGCACAATTAAAGATAATTTGGCGGATGCCGTCTTAACCCTCCCCGCCCTAGCCTCAGCCAACTCCCTCGGCGGTAGCAAAGCCATAGTTATCGATGGTGTTGCACCCACCATCACCAGCGTCACCTCTAGCACCGCCAACGGCAGTTACAACACAACAGGCAACATCAATGTCACAGTCAACTTCAGCGAACCAGTTACCTTAGCCAGCGGTAACATGAGTGTCGCCTTAAACACAGGTGGCACTGTCACTATTCCACCTTTCACAGGCACATCTGCTGTAGGCACATACACTCCAGCAGCAGGACAAAATAGCACCGACCTCAACTCAACAGGCATAACTTTACAAGTCGGTGCAACATTAAGAGATGCTGTGGGAAATAATGCAACCTTGACTATTCCTGCGGGGCAGTCTTTAGCGGATAGCAAAGCCATAGTTGTAGACACCGTTGTCCCCACAGTTGCCTTAACATCCGCATCAGCAACAACCACAAACGCACCATTTTTAGTCACAGCAACATTCAGCGAAAGCGTCGCAGGATTTATTGCCAGCGACGTTACTCTTACTAACAGTACGATTAGCGGTTTCACGGGTAGCGGCACAACCTATACTTTTACCGTAACACCTAATGCTGATGGCCCTGTCACCGTTGATGTCCCAGCAGCAAGAGCAACTGATATTGCAGGTAATAATAATACCGCCGCCACTCCACTGACTCGTACTGCTGATATTACAGCTCCCACAGTTGCCTTAACATCAACTTCCCCAACAACCACAAACGCACCATTTTTAGTCACAGCAACATTCAGCGAAAGCGTCACAGGATTTATTGCCAGCGACGTTACTCTTACTAACAGTACGATTAGCGGTTTCACGGGTAGCGGCACAACCTATACTTTTACCGTAACACCTAATGCTGATGGTCCTGTCACCGTTGATGTCCCAGCAGCAAGAGCAACTGATATTGCAGGTAATAATAATACCGCCGCCACTCAACTGACTCGTACTGCTGATATTACAGCCCCCACAGTTGCCTTAACATCAACTTCGGCAACCACAGTCAACGCAGCATTTAGCGTCACAGCAACATTCAGTGAAGATGTCAACGGCTTTGATAATACTGATATCACTGTAGCCAATGCGACTATCGGTAACTTTGCCAAAGTTAATGGCAAAACCTACACCTTTGATGTCACTCCCGCTGCTAGTGGTAATGTCACCGTTGATGTCCCAGCAGCAATAGCAACGGATACTGGGGGTAATAATAATACCGCAGCAACCCCACTGGTTCGTACTGCTAATGTCACCACACCTGACATCACCCCGCCAACAGTTGCCTTAACCTCAACTGCAACACCAACAGTAACAGGTTTATTTAGCGTCACCGCCACATTCAGTGAAGATGTCAACGGCTTTGATAATACTGATATCACCGTAGCCAATGCGACTGTCAGTAACTTTGTCAAAGTTGATGGCAAAACCTACACCTTTGATGTCACTCCCGCTGCTAGCGGTAATGTCACCGTTGATGTCCCAGCAGCAATAGCAACGGATACTGGGGGTAATAATAATACCGCAGCAACCCCACTGGTTCGTACTGCTAATGTCACCACACCTGACATCACCCCGCCAACAGTTGCCTTAACCTCAACTGCAACACCAACAGTAACAGGTTTATTTAGCGTCACCGCCACATTCAGTGAAGATGTCAACGGCTTTGATAATACTGATATCACCGTAGCCAATGCGACTGTCAGTAACTTTGTCAAAGTTGATGGCAAAACCTACACCTTTGATGTCACTCCCGCTGCTAGCGGTAATGTCACCGTTGATGTCCCAGCAGCAAGAGCAACTGATATTGCTGGTAATAATAATACCGCAGCAACCCCACTGGTTCGTACTGCTAATGTCACCACACCTATTGTTGATATCATCCCACCTACTGCTGACTTAAGTGCATTTTCTAACATTACTAATTCTGGTGGTACAAGCCAGATATTGACAGTTACTTTTAGTGATAGTAGTGGAGTAGATGTTAGCAGTTTAGATAATTCGGATGTGGTTATAAATTGGTCAGGTGGTGCTATTCCTGCTCGCTTTATTAGTGCCACACCGACTGGAAATGGTACGCCCCGCACAGCAACATATTCGTTCACGCCGCCTGGGGGAACTTGGGATAGTTTTGACAATGGTACTTACACAGTTAATTTGCAAGCATCGCAGGTGAAGGATGTTGTTGGCAATTTGTCTGCTGCTAGCAATTTAGGTACTTTTAGCGTGAATGTTGCTGCACTCGCGCCAACACCCCCAGCCGTACCAACCCCTGGGCCATCGGTAACGCCAACACCGGCACCAACAATAGCTGAAACACCTGCGGAAACCCCTGCGGAAACACCGACACCTAAACCAACAATAGCGCCAACACCAACAACCAACAACATCCCCAACGATGACTGCATCTGCGATGATATTGCCTATCCCAATTTAAACCAACCCAATACAGTTGAAAACACCATACTCGGTGTATCGTCCATTCAAATAGGTACTGCCAAAAACGATGAATTCTTAGGCAGCAATAGGGGCAATATATTCGATGCTTCTTCCGGGGATGACAATTTATATGGTGCCGACAGCGACGATATCCTTAACGGCAACACAGGCAATGATTTTATCACAGGTGGCACAGGTGATGACATTCTATTTGGAGATGAAAATAATGACATTATTCTTGGCGACTTGGGCAAGGATAATGTCTTTGGAGGCAAAGGCAATGACTCTATCAATAGCCGCGAAGGTGATGATATCGTTTATGGAAATAGAAATGATGATTTTATTGATGGCGGTAAGGATAATGACACCTTATTTGCAGGCAAAGGGAATGACATAGTGCTGGGTAGTCTGGGAGATGATTACTTGTTTGGAAACAAGGGTTCGGATACCATCTGTGGCGGTGAAGGTAATGATTTTATCAGCGGTAACGAACAAGCAGATATCTTGGGAGGATGTGAAGGAAATGATACTATTTATGGCGGGGAAGATAACGATACTCTCAGTGGGTGTCAAGGTGATGATATTCTTTACGGAGACTTGGGGAATGATAGTTTAATTGGCGGTAGCGGTAACGATATCTTTGTCTTAAATTCAGCTCAAGGATTTGATGTTATTGCTGATTTTACAATCGGTCAAGATTTGATTGGATTAAGGGGAGGTTTGAGCTTTAGTTTGTTAGAAATAACTCAAAATACTCAGGGAACTATTATCAAAAATGTCTTGACAGGAGAGGAGTTAGGTGTGATGATAGGAGTGAGTGCCAATGCGATTACATCGGATAATTTCCGGGTAATTTAGGAAATCAAGAAAAGTGCGAGATCCCCTTCGATACAAAAGGACTCTCGCACTTCTACCAATTTTAAAAGGTCTAGCAAAAATTTAAGGATTATTCATACTTTCGGCTGCGCCACTGAGTAGGCTGATTTAAAGCATCCATGAGAATTCGCAAAACGCTAACGGTTCGGCTAAAGGTGACAGCTAAAACACCAATTTAGCCGATGCCCTAGTTGTATCGTAGGAAGGTGCGATCGCCAAACACAAAGCCTCACGCACTGCTACCAAAAATACATTCAATCCCAACAGCCAAAAGTGCCCAAATACACCAACCGGCGGCAGCGAACCAAACAGCAAATAGCACAATACAATCGGCACCGGCAAACCTTGAACCGCTAGCAACAGCCACAAATCGCCCCAGATTCGATCGCCAGAAGCTGCATCTTTCAAATCGAGCGACCCCATTCGTTCCAAGTCTCGATCGCCCTTTCCAAAAAGCCCATCTTAAAGCCCAAAGCAGCCGCATAGCGAACCCAAGTCACATCGCGAGCAAAAACAACCCCTCGCGACCTCATAGCCTCCCAATGCCACCAAAACCTCGCGCTTACACAAGAAACGATGCCCCGTATGTACAGGCGATCGTCACCTTGATGTTGCCCGAACGCTGCTAAGCTGTTGTGCATCTAATTTCACAGTCAATTTTTCTACAATTATTGTGGAAGGGGCCCCAGAACCCGTCTTTGCATTCAATTTAAATGCGTAGCAGCTTAGCACATTGTCTAATTGCCACAGTTGATATTTTGAACTTAAATAAAGGCGTGACGGCGTGGAAAAAAGCCCCATTGCGCGATCGAGTATTCGCCAAAAAGCCGATATTCTGTTTGTTTCTGGCGCTGCACCTATTAACATTAACCTCCTGGTTTGATAGGTGGTGCAAGCAAGACTGATTTGTTGTTGGGTTAACTAAGATGGAAAATCGCGACCCCCAAAAATCTCGTGTTATTGGGGTGTATTGAAATTTGTGCGATCGTGGATTGAATCAGAAATCATATATTTTCTATACAAATTGCGATCGTATCTATACAAATTGCGATCGTATCCAAATAACCTTGCTAAGGTGACAATTGTTTCAAATATAAAAATAATCTACCAATGCTAAATACAATTAGAGAGCTCGCTTTCATCGCCTCCGACATCCCAGACAGTCAAACCCTAATCTCGGGCATCAAAAAAGGCATCGAAACCGCCATCCTCGACCCAAACCGGGATGCCATAGCACAAATCACCCAAACCATCAAAGGCAAAAAATACTCAGCCATCCACATCATCTGTCACGGCGCCCCGGGTCATTTGCAGTTAGGAAATACAGCATTAAATATTGAAACCCTCCCCCAGTACACTTTTGAGATACAACAGTGGCGAGAAAGCCTAACAGCAGAGGCATCCATCCTATTGTACGGGTGCAACGTCGCCGAGAGTCTAGAGGCCGGTTCGCCTAGACATTTGAGAATAATCGACAACTCAAATAAACCAGCCGCCACCCCACCATGCGGCAATCAATTCCTGACTCAACTGCACCAACTCACCGGGGCATTCATCGTCGCCAACCCCAACCCCACGGGGAACTCAGCACGAGGAGGAACCTGGCAACTCACTTCATCCATCCCCCCATCCCCCACAAAACCCAAACTCGCCCTCACAGAAACCGCCCTCAAAACCTACAGCGGCATACTGGGTTTAGCCCCCAACGTAGACTTCCCCACTGGGGCTTGGCCCTCTTCAGTCAGCATCGGCGACATCAACTTGGACGGGAAACCAGATGTAGCTGTGGCGAAAGTTTCCAGCAACACCACCTCCATCCTCATCAACACCACCCCCACAGGCGCTACCACCCCCACCTTCGCCAAAGTAGACTTCTTCAGTCGGCTTGGCTCCGGCTCAGTCACCATCGACGACTTCAACGGCGACGGTTCACCAGATGTAGCTGTGGCGAGCGGCTTCAGCAACACCATCTCCATCCTCATCAACACCACCCCCACAGGCGCCACCACCCCCACCTTCGGCGCCATAGCAGACTTCCCCACTGGGGTTGTCCCCAGGTCATTCAGCATCGGCGACTTCAACAGAGACGGGAAACCAGATGTAGCAACGGCGAACAACGGCAGCAACACCACCTCCATCCTCATCAACACCACCCCCACAGGAAACTCCGCCACCTTCGCCCCCAAAGTAGACTTCCCCACTACAGGCGGCCCCAGATCAGTCAGCATCGGCGACATCAACGGCGACGGTTCACCAGATATAGCTGTGGCGAACGTCTACAGCAACACCACCTCCATCCTCATCAACACCACCGCCACAGGCGCTACCACCCCCACCTTCGCCCCCACAGTAGACTTCCCCACTTGGATTTTCCCCACATCAGTCAGCATCGGCGACTTCAACGGCGACGGAAAACCAGATGTAGCAACGGCGAACACTGACCGTGTCTCCATCCTCATCAACACCACCCCCACAGGCGCCACCACCCCCACCTTCGCCCCTAGAGTAGACTTCCCCACTCCGGGTGGCAGCAATTCAGTCAGCATCGGCGACTTCAACGGCGACGGGAAACCAGATGTAGCAACGACGGACACTGACCGTGTCTCCATCCTCATCAACACCACCGCCACAGGCGCCACCACCCCCACCTTCGCCCCCTTCGTCTCCTTCCTCACTGAGACTTACCCCCAATCAGTCAGCATCGGCGACTTCAACAGCGACGGGAAACCAGATGTAGCAACGGCGAACTATAACAGGAACACCACCTCCATCCTCCTCAACAACACCCCCAAAGTCAGCATCGCCGCCGGCACTACCCCCACCGAAACAGGCCCC
>NZ_JAUBVJ010000122.1:0-18710 GCF_036702785.1 Microcoleus sp. AR_TQ3_B6
AATAGATAGTCTAGATGGAAGCTCATAACGGTAAATGTATTATTAGGTACATTTTACACCATAAACTCAGGAGAGCCTTTCCAATTCCCCATTCCCAATTCTCAATTCCCAATTCCCCATTACCAATGCTCAATTCCCAATTCCCAATTCCCAATTAAACAAAAAAAAATAGGCTAGCCATATTTCACAGCGCCTATCTCAATCAAAATTTTAATGGCTCCCCGCAACGCCGTCTTACCTCAGCTTTTGACCTGGTATTCTACCAGGTGGGTACCGTGGCCCGTGCTTAAAGTTTCTGGGTACAAGCCCAGTTTACTGCTGCGCGAACATCTTGATTCCCTAGAGTTAAGAGTTATAGATCAAAAAAACATTATTGGCAGTCACCAACGTCGCAGTAGAACCTTTATTTAATATATACCAACTAACCAGATTTTGGCAACCTTCGAGCAATTTAACTTGGATACCAGATGGATTCTACGGTTTGAGCGAGCTCCTCGGCTGACGATCGCCCCTGAGCCACCTTGTCCGCGTCGAACACAACTGTGACGTGACCGAGTTTGCGGCCGGGACGCGATACTTTCTTACCATACCAATGTACAAAAGCACCGCTGATTTGTGCCAGTTGTTTTCTTTTTGCTAAATAATCGGACTCAGCCGACTCGTAGCCGAGCAAATTTACCATCACAGCGCCTGCACATTTCAGATCCGAATTGCCTAAAGGCAGTTGACAAACTGCACGCAAATGCTGTTCAAATTGTGAAGTTTCGCAGGCATCGATGGTAAAATGTCCCGAGTTGTGAGTGCGGGGTGCAATTTCATTGACTAACAGCTTATTGTCGGTGGTTAAAAATAATTCAATGCCGAATACGCCGACAGCTTGCAAACTGTTGAGGAGAGTGCGGGCGATCGCACCTGCTTCTGTTTTCACATCTGAACTAATATCAGCAGGTGCAATCACCAGGCGGCAAACTTGATTTTGCTGTTGGGTTTCTACGATTGGATAAATTGCAATTTCCCCAGTTGCCGATCGAGCTGCAATCACAGCCAACTCGCGATCGAACGGCACAAACTCTTCCACTAGCAAAGACTGACCCTTGAGCTTAGCACGAATTGACTCAAAACTCCCCCGATCCTTAACAATAAAAGTACCTTGGCCGTCATAACCGTGGCGGCGAACTTTGACGACAAAGGGAAAGTCGAGCGATCCAGCATTCGAGTCTGCTTCAATCTGCACGCTGTCGGAAACAGAAATTGCCTCCAAATCGAGCGCAACCGCCTCAAACAATTCCGGGGGCAAATCCGCGCTGCAATCCCATTCCCAAAACCTCGGAGTTGGCAAACCCAAACCTTGTAAATAACAGCGTTGAACGTACTTATCCAACAAAGGAGAAAGCGACGACAAACTCGGCTGAAATAACACACCTTGCCGTTCTAGCGGCCGCAAACCCTCCAAATCCACAAACTCATTTTCAAAAGTAATAACATCGCAACCATCCGCCAATTGAGCCGTAGACAAAACATCATCAACAGCCGCCAAAACAGCACCAGCACCAACAGAAACTGCCGGGTCAGTAGCATGGGGAGTTTGCACTACCAATTCAATACCTAGCGCCCTAGCAGCATCCCCAATCATCGCAGCTAGCTGGCCGCCGCCGACAACGCCCACCCGCTTAAATTTGGCAGACGAACTGGCAGCGGTTTGATTTGATTTCATGTGAGTAAAATTCCGCAGAGTCAACCTGCTTATCTTATCGCTATTTGCCCCCGGATGAATTACAGTAATTGAAGAGTTAAAAACAAAAAAATAGTTTTAATTGCATGATTAAATCAAGGCAGAAATCAGAAAAATTGGGCGGCTAAAGTCTTTAATTATTGCACGATCCCAGCCTTTGGGAAACAGCGATCGAGCCCCACCCCTCCAGAAAAGTGCCACATCTAGCAATTGGCGATCGCCAAGCATGGCATAATTGACAGCACTGCAAAAAGCAGATAGAAAGGTGCAAACACTGAAAATCAGACATTCAGGGAACAAAATTTATAGGTGAGGATACTGTGAAAGTTTTAGTTGTGGGAAACGGAGGTCGCGAACACGCGATCGCAAAAAAACTGCTAGAATCTACGCGGATTAAACAAGTATTCTGCGTACCGGGCAATGGCGGCACAGCTACCACCAAAGGCTGTCAAAATCTGTCGCTCAACATCGACGACTTCCAAGGCATCGAACGCTTTGTGATGGTCAACAACATCGGATTAGTCATCGTCGGCCCCGAATTGCCCCTATCGCTAGGCATCGCCGACTATTTCCTACAGCGAAAAATGATGATTTTCGGCCCCACCAAAGCCGGCGCCCAAATTGAATCCAGCAAATCCTGGGCAAAAGAATTGATGCTCGAAGCAGACATCCCAACACCCAAAGCTGCCGTATTTACAGACGCAGAAGCAGCCAAAGCATACGTTGTGGAACAAGGAACCCCAATAGTCATCAAAGCAGACGGACTCGCATCAGGCAAAGGAGTAACCGTTGCCACCACCGTCAAAATGGCTCACAGCGCCATCAATACCATTTTCCGAGGCGAATTCGGCACCGACAACATCCGAGTCCTCATCGAAGAATTCTTAACAGGTCAAGAAGTCTCGATTCTCGCCCTCACCGACGGCATCACAGTGGAACCGTTGCTGCCGGCCCAAGACCACAAAGCTATCGGCGAAGGCGACAAGGGAGCAAACACCGGCGGTATGGGAGCCTACGCCCCAGCGCCCATTGTCACCCCGGAACTCATGGAAAGGATTCAAGAAGAAATTCTCGAACCCACCCTCGCAGCACTGCAAAAACGCAAAATCGACTACCGGGGTGTACTCTACGCAGGTTTAATGATTACCCCCGAAGGAGAACCCAAAGTCTTAGAATTCAACTGCCGTTTCGGAGACCCGGAAACTCAAGCGGTTTTGTCGCTGCTGGAAACTCCTTTGGAAGATTTGGTGCTGGCCTGCTGTCAGCAGCGTCTCGGTGAAAATTCTATTCGCTGGAAGTCGGGGGCTTCTGTGTGCGTAGTTTTGGCTTCTGGGGGCTATCCGGGAAGTTATCAAAAAGGCAAAGTTATTACAGGTATCGAGGAAGCTGAAGCCAAAGGAGCAGAAGTGTTTCACGCCGGCACCCAGTTGAAGCACCAGCAGTTGGTGAGCGACGGCGGCCGGGTTTTGGGCGTCACTGCGACGGGAGAAACTTTGGAACAAGCTATCTCCAAAGCTTATGCCGCAGTTGATTGCATCCAATTTGAAGGCGTCTACTGCCGCCGGGACATCGGCCGCCGAGCGCTGGGCGATAAAAAAAATTAGGAATTGCGCCCTATTGCCCCCATCCCAAAGCGAAGCAATCTCAATGTAGAAATGTAACAATGAAGTTTGGTATCTCTGCGGTGGCGATAGCGGACAAGTCGCAGCAGAAAATTCGATCGGCACCCAACTGAATTGATCTTGCTTTTAATATTGAACTGGTGAACTGGTGAAATGCTGGCCATACTAAACAAAATCGGAGAAATTATAGCCCGCTGGTGGTCGGATTTTACCCTCCAGACCCGCCTGATGGCCGGTGCTACCCTCGTAGTGTCGTTAATTATGAGCGGCCTGACATTCTGGGCCGTGAATACTATCCAGCAAGACGCCCGACTTAACGATACTCGCTACGGCCGCGACCTCGGCCTGCTGTTGGCGGCAAATGTGGCGCCGCTGATTGCCAAAAACGATCGCTCCGAAGTCGCCCGCTTTTCCCGCCAATTTTACAGCAGCACCTCCAGCGTCCGCTATATGCTTTACGCTGACGAAGCGGGGGATATTTTCCTGGGGATACCCTTTTCGGAATCCGAGGTGCAAACTTCCCTGACCCTGCGCCGCCAGATCAAACTTCCCGATAATTTCCTCGCCGATATTGAGGCGAGAAATTTAACTTCTTTGCCTTTGGTGCGGCAGCATTTGACGCCAGATGGAGAAGTTACCGATGTATTTGTTCCGTTAATTCATGAAGACAAATATTTGGGAGTTTTGGCGATCGGCATTAACCCCAATCCCGCAGCAGTTATCTCTTCAAATTTGACTAGGGATGTCACTTTAGCAGTATTTGTCACAATTTGGGTGATGGTAATTTTGGGGGCGGTATTTAATGCTCTGACAATTACTCAGCCGATCAAACAATTAGTCTTTGGGGTCAAAAACATCGCCAGCGGGAATTTTAAGCAGCGAGTTGACCTGCCTTTGGGTGGAGAATTGGGCGAGTTGATCGGCAGTTTTAATGAGATGGCCCAGAAACTAGAAAGTTATGAAGAACAAAATATTGAAGAGTTGACAGCGGAAAAAGCGAAGTTAGAAACTTTGGTTTCAACTATTGCTGACGGGGCGCTGTTGCTGGACGCAAATTTGCAGGTGATTTTAGTTAATCCGACGGGGAAGCGGATTTTTGGATGGGAAGGTAAAAATGCGTTCAAAGTCAATGTTCTGAACATTTTACCTGCAGAAGTTCAGCAGGAGTTGGCCAGACCCCTCCACCAAATAGTGGCGGGCGAACTCGAAGGCGGCGAATTTCGCATCTCGATGAGCGAACCAGTCAACCGTACAATTCGGATTGTTTTAACTACTGTCATTCTGCACAAAGCGCCCGGTGCCGAACCCCTGTGCAGAAGCTGCGTCCGCCACGAAGAAGATACCTGTACCGAGCCGCAACGCCCGGTAGCTGTAGAGTGTACTTTCTACGAGCAAACCTCCAAGCATCAAGGTTCCGGACATTACCGGGAAAGTCTCAAAGGCATTGCCATGACAGTGCAGGACATCACTCGCGAAGTTGAACTAAATGAGGCTAAAAGCAATTTTATCAGCAATGTTTCTCACGAATTGAGAACGCCTTTATTTAATATCAAATCTTTTATCGAGACTCTCCACGAGTACGGAGAAGACCTTCTAGAAAGCGAGCGCCGGGAATTCCTAGAAATTGCCAATCGAGAAACCGATCGACTAACTCGTTTAGTTAACGACGTGTTAGATTTGTCGCGGCTCGAATCCTGCCGAGTTTATCACTTGGACGCTGTTGACATTCCGCAAGCTGTAGAACAAACCCTGCGGACTTATCAGTTGAATGCTAAGGATAAAGGCATCGAATTAGAGCAACAAGTTGACCCGTATTTGCCACCTGCTTTAGGTCATTACGATTTGCTGCTGCAAGTATTTGCAAATTTAGTAGGAAATGCCTTAAAATTTACGCAATCCGGCGGCAAGGTGGCAATTCGAGCGTATTTGCTAGACTCGGAGGCGGCTACCCACAAAGACGGCCAATCCGGGAACCACACCTTGTCACCGAAGGCAGGACATTTTCCGGTAGTGCGGGTCGAAATTTCTGATACTGGAATTGGCATAGATCCCGAAGATCAACAAGCAATTTTTGAGCGCTTTTTCCGGGTAGAAAACCGAGTACACACTTTAGAAGGAACGGGATTAGGTCTTTCTATTGTCAGAAATATTATTGACAAGCACCACACTAAAATTAATTTAGTTAGCGAAGTTAATGTGGGTACGACTTTCTGGTTCGACTTGGCAGTTTATCAGCCGAAACCAACAGTAGAAATGGAGAATTCTTGGCCAGTGGAAGCCGCGGTGGAGAGTGAAACAATTGCGAGTCATGTTAGAGCGATTCCGGTTGCACCAGAATGACTGTTGACTGTTGACTGTTGATAGTGAGATTGTTTCCGGTTGATGGGGAATCAAGAAGAAAGTAGATTAGTTTGATGGGGATTTTTTAACCGCAGATATCAGCCGATGAACGCAGATGAACGCGGATGGGATTTTATCTGTGTCTATCGGCGTTTATCTGCGGTTAAACCTACATTCCTATTGGTGTCCGGGAGATGGGGTTCTAATTACGTCAAGACTTAAGAAAGAGTTTTTCGAGCACGTTCCGATCGCTCTTCTGCGGTATCCATAACATCGGCCATTTTATCCACCATTTCCCCTGGGTAATTTTCCAGTACCCGAGTAGAAAGGGAAATCCGGCCGCGACCTTCATCGAGGTCAACCACCAATGCTTTCAGGGGTTGACCGGGAGCAAAAAGCTTTCCAAGGTTATCAATGTATTTTTGGCTGACTTGCTTGATGTGCAGCAAACCGCTAACTCCTTCTAAGTCCACAAACACGCCAAAAGGCTTGATGCTGCTGACTTTTCCTTCCACCAACTGACCGATTTGCAAATCCCTGAAGGCATTTGATTGAGTTGCCATCCGCTGGGAAAGTACGAGTTTTTCTCGCTCGCGATCGATCTCCAAAAAATTCACGCTCAAAGATTGACCGATCAGCGATTCTATGTTATCGCGTTCCACTAAGTGCGATCGGGGAATAAAACCGCGCATTCCCTGAACATCTACAGTCACGCCGCCCTTATTTGCGCCAGAAACCCTTACCTGAAGAACTTTACCGGTTTCCTGCAATTCAATTAAATCTTCCCAAGCTTGCTGAATTTGTAACTGCCGCAGAGACAAGGTAACTTGGCCATCTGCATCTTGTTCGCGGATAATCAAAAAGTCCCGTTCCTCGTCGAGCGGAACCACTTCCGACAAATCCGTTACTGTTCTCAAAGCAGCCTCTTCGATCGGCAAAAAAGCCGAAGACTTGCCGCCGATATCAACATACGCGCCGTTTGAGTCGTACTCGAACACTTTGCCGCGCACTACTTGTCCCTTCTGGAACTCGTAATTGTGCTGTTCGAGGGCTTTAGCAAAATCATCCATTGAAAAGGATGCTTTTGCGCTTTGAGAACCTGTAGATTTGGAATTCATGTCAGTTTAGTTGTCTGTTGTCAGTAATTTAGTTGTCTGTTGTCAGTAGAAAAATTTTCCCACTCGAACCATCTCCCCATCTCCCACTCTCTAAGCTGGTTGAAGTTGCTGATGAAATAGCTGCTTCACCTGCCTCCACGAGTCGGCTGCTGCCGTAGCGTCGTAACTGCCGCGGTGGTCGCAGAAGAAGCCGTGATCGGCATTGTAGCGGAAAATTCGGTGAGAAATACTGTGTTTTTGCAATTCGGCGGCGATTTGCTCAACTTGTTCTAAGGGAATGCTGGGGTCTTGAGTGCCAAAAAAGGCGTAGAGAGTGCCTTTAATGTCTGCTGTGCGGGCGATCGTGGGGGTTCCGCCACCGGGGGTTAGAGTGGCGATACCGGCGCCGTAGAACGACGCTGTAGCCTTGATTTCGGGCAAAGTAGCGGCGAGGTAGGCGACGTGCCCTCCAAAGCAGAAACCGATGCAGCCAAAACCTTGTTGTTTGACAGAGGGTAGAGTTTTGAGGTAATCGATGGTGGCTTGGATATCGCCGAGAAGTTCGGAAGCTGTGGTTTTTTCTTTGTATTCTCTGCCGATTTTGATAGCTTCTGGTGTGTAGCCGGTTTCAAAGCCGGGGGCTTGACGTTGGTAAATGGCTGGGGCGATCGCCACATATCCTTCTTTTGCTATTCTTTCTGTAACTTCGCGGATGTGCGAGTTGACGCCAAAGATTTCTTGAATGACAATAACTGCGGGAAATTGCCCGGATGCTGCGGGTTGGGCTAGGTAAGCGGCGATTTGCAAATCTCCGTTGGGAACTGTGACGTTAGTTGTGCGAATTTCTGAGTTGGTCATAGCGATTTTTAGTGCAATTTTTGCTCTCTAGCAATTCTCTTTCATTTGTGAACTATATTTTTTTAAACGAACCGCGAAGACGCGAAGAACACGAAGGAAGAGAGGAGAAGTTTTTGAGAGAGATTGTTAGCATTATACCAATATTTTGGGTTCAACCTGCCCCTACAAGTATGTTTTTTTGCTAAAGATTCTCTTCTTTTCTCAATCTTCGCGTCCTTCGTGTCTTCGCGGTTCGTTTAAAAAATCTCTCTTAGTAACTAATACCCAAATTTACCCGATCGCATTACCTGGAAATCTCTGCTTTAAAATAGGCATTACCGGACAAGGTTTTTGCTCCTGCAAATTCTCCGGTTTGTTCCAACTAAAAGGTCCTTTCTTCTCCGCCGACATCCACAATAAGCTTTTTGCTCTGGTCATCGCCACATACAGCAATCTAAACTCTTCTGCTTTTTTCAAATAATCTGCTTGTTCCCAGGCTTCGCCCAGATTTGGCAAAGGATATTTTTCGTGCAAACTCGCTCTAATTTGCGCTCTCGCTACTTCTGATAATGTGAAATCTCCTAAGAATCTAGCTTGCGGCAAAACTCGCAAATTTCCGGGGATGGTTTGTTCGTGCAAAAATGGGATAAAAACGCAATCCCAATCTAATCCTTTAGCTTTGTGCATGGTAATAATTGTGAGTTGACCTTTGCTGGTGTAGCGTTCTTCTATTTTATCGTCTGCATCGACTGGTTCAAATCTTTCGGAACTGACAATTTCGCTGATTACACCCAAAATGTTGCTCATTGAATTGTTGCCGGCGGTTTGGATTGCTACTCGTTCTGCTAATTTGTCGGCGGTGGCTAATTCTGTTTGGTCGTATTGCAGCGCCAAGGCTAAAAATGATATGATTTGGTAGGGTGGCAGTTCTAAGCGAGCTTCCAGCAAACCGCAGCAAAAATAGCGGCATTTGCGCACTGGTTCTGACTGCTTCGGGTCGAGGGGGCCTGGGTAAAGGAATTGTTCGGGGCTGGTAGCAAAAGCATTGTAGTCTTGTTTGGGGATGAGTTGCCGATCGCTCAAAATCTTTAATGCTGCTTTCAGGTAGTCTGGAGAGTGCGGGCGATCGAGAAATTGCAGCAGTGTTAAGATTTCCCAAGGTACTTGAGAATGTCGGTCGCGCTCTCCCACATCCTCAATTTTAATCCCGTATTTGCGCAAATCAAAGCTTAATCCGTTTTTTTGTGGATTTTCCAGCACTTCTTTGATAAACTTGCCTTGTTTGTTTTCCCGCACCAAAACAGCCATAGATTTAAGATTTTCTAACGGCAATTTTTGGCGATTTTCCCCATCGCTCGCTTCACCCCCAGCTTCGGGATTTTTTTCATTGCTTCCCCATTCAAAATCGGCTGGTAAAAATTTCTCAACTAACTCAATTACTCGCTTGCCAATTAACTCAACTGTATGGTAAATATCGCGGGGAGTATACAATTCTAAGCCTCGACCGAGGGGGGCGGGGTTGGCATTTTGCTGCGGGTCATCACTGGGTACTGGCTTAATAGTTTGGTCGCGAAAAGGTTTTTCTATTTTGGCTAATTCCGAGCCATTTACCCATTGCAACATAAAGTTAGCTGCATCGATAATCACCTTCGTACTGCGGCCTGCACCGTCCATTGTTGCTAACTTATTCTTGATTTCGCACTCATCACAAAATTTGTTAAAATAAATGGGATCGGCGGGAGTGAAAGTAGAATTGATAGCTTGATTTGGGTCGCCAACTCTGATAAAATTGGGAGGTGAGTTAGGATGCTCTGGATCGATCGCCAATGTTTCCAAAAGCTTCGTCTGCAAAGGTGTCGAATCCTGGGCTTCGTCCTCAAAAACGGCAAATACTTGCTTTTGCTCGATCGCCCTCGCCTTCGGATTGTCCAACACGCGCAAAGCTGCTAAAATCATCTCGTCGTAATCGATGAATTCCCGGCTCCTCAACAAAGCCTGATATTTTTGATATAAACCCCCAGCTACCGCTAAAATTTCATAACCGTCCCCAGAAGCAACAGTGCTCATTTCTAACAACTGTTCGGGAAACAAACCAGAAGATTTCGCCTCGTGAATCACAGTTTTAGCTAACTGTGGTAAAATCTCGGTTCGCAAAACTGATTGTCGCCGCAGCCTCTCCGTTTCCTCTCCGTCGAATTGCTGTCCTTCCAACAAAATTTGATATCTGCGGGGATTTTCGGCTATCCACAGTTCTACACAAGTCCGAATTAATCGGTGACTTTGAGTCGGAGTCACTAAAGTCGAATTTTCTAAATTTAAACCCGACAAATCGGGATGGCGCATCGCAATATTTAAAGCTAAACCGTGCAAAGTGTGCACGGCAAAACCACCTTGAGATAAAGATAATTCTGCCAACCTTTCTCTGATTTTAGCTTTAATATTTGCAGCAGCCGATCGCGTAAAGGTCACGACAATTAACTGGCGGCGGTTGTGAAGCCCGTTGCGGGCGATCGCAATTGCCGACGCAGCAGCCATTCCCGTAGACTTCCCGGCCCCGGGAACCGCTGAAACAGCAAGGGGGCCGCCTTTCCAGTCCGCCATGTCCTGCTGGCCCGCACGCAAGGATGAGCGAATTTGATGGCAAGCTTGTTCTCGCAAAACGGCCACAGAGTCTAACCCAGAGGAAATGTTGTCAGGGCGATCGATATTCGTTGTCGATCCCATAAAATCAGAATCAAATTCATCAGTCATTATTACATCCGCGTTTATCTGCGTTCATCTGCGGTTAAAAATAAACAAATCTTCAACCTCTACCGTTTCCATTTTGGTATCAGCTAAACTAACGCTATCTATTTGAGCTTAAATTAAAATCCGCCTAAAATTCAATACCCAAACCTTTTTTACAGGACAAACCCTCAATGAAAACTCACCTCAAAACCAATTCCTCGCCGCACAAGCCAAACCCAAACCAAACCAACATCAGCACAACTCGCTTTGCTGTGGCGGTATTCTTAACTTTATCTTCAGCCATTGCTTTGCCAAGCTGCGGATCTCCACCGCCCAACGCTACAGGCGGCGCAGCTTCACCCAGCAGCCGTGAAAACGAAATTGCCGCATCGGCTCCACCACCCCCACCGGCAGCCCAGCGAGCAGCCGCAGGGTCAAAAACTGCTGATGTAACAAAAAAAGCAGCAGAAACTCCGGTAACCCGTCCCCAACTGATTAAAAAAGCCGAACTCAGTGTAGTTGTCAAATCTATTGACGCCACCACTAAATCTGTTACTAATATTGTCGAAAAACAGCAAGGCGATATCTTGGGTTTCCAAAATCAAAAGCCTCCGGATTCCAGTGTCCGCCAAACGGCGTCTGTGGAGATTCGCGTGCCTCAAGAACGGTTAGAAACTACTTTAGAGGCTTTGGCAAAACTCGGCACTGTAGAGAACCGTTCTCTGACGGCTCAAGATGTTACCGAGCAATTAGTTGACAGCGAGGCTAGACTGCGGAACCTCCGCAAATCGGAAGAAATGGTGTTAAAAATTATGGAGCGATCGGGTTCTGTCGGCGATGTGCTCAAAGCTTCTCAAGAGTTGAGCAATATTCGGGAGTCGATCGAACGCATTGACGCGCAGTTAAAAAGTTTGCGAAATCAAGTAGCCTATTCGACTATTAGCTTAACTCTAGAAGCGGCAGTATCGGCTCAACAAACTCCGGAACCTTCTCTAGGTTTGCGGGTTCAGGAAACTTGGGGGAAAGCGACTCATTCTGTGGGTGAATTAACGCTCGGTTTGTTTGGTTTGGGTATTTGGCTGTTGGCTTATAGTCCTTATTTTCTGTTAATTGCGGCTGCGGTTTACGGCTTTAATCGGTTTAAGAAACAGCAGTCTGTTACGAAAATTCAAGAACCGAAACCGCCGGCTGCAAATTAGTCATGTAGTAGCAGAAGCAAGAAGGCAGAATCAATCTTGAGATCATGTTTGTGCAATTAAAAACGCCCTCAGCCTGGGGCGCGGTTGCTGTATCAAATCCGGCTTAAATCGCCTCCATTCCTGGACGGACTCCGACTCCTAGAAACCGGATTTTTTACTGGCTCTGCGGGCTCGGGCGAAGTAGACGCGCGACCAAACCCGGTTTCTACCCACCCGTGCGTAAGTTCTAGCCCCTTGATTTCTTAGTCCCTCTCTGCTGGAACGAAAGTTTGTGTAGGAGCGATTTCAATGGCCGAGTCCGTAATTCTAATCGTCTATTTGCCACCCATCTTTGGTATAATCTTCATCAACAATCTTTTTGGGTCGCATCACCAGCACAACTCGCCCCAAAATAGGAATATGTGGGGATTGTTCAAACCAGTACAATTCTAAATTGCCCGCGTTATCGGCGAGGAAATAACTCTCAGGATCCCAGTGTCTTTGGGCTCGATCGGCAATAATCAAAACTTCTTCAACTTTGCCTTGCAGGGGTACCGGCAATCTATCGCTCATTGCCAAAACCGCCACCGGATCTTCAGCGTTCAAAATTACCTGCCATCCGGGAATCGCCACCCAAGCTCCGGCTCCGGAAAATTTTACCATTCGGAAGGGCTCGATTTCCTCCGGCAAAGGCACTGCTAGCAAATCTGTCGTCGAGAGTGGCAATTTGCCCACAACGGGGACAACTCGGGGCAATTGTTCCTCAGAATCGAGCCGGTAGACGGGCAAGCGGGGCGCTTCCCGTCTGGCAACTACGGTAAAATCGACGAGCAACTGCTCGATTTGCGCCCTAGCGGTTTGGCTGCTAGCTAATTTTAAACCCCGAGCAATTAAGCGCGATCGCTCTTGCAAATCGCTTTTCTGTCTCGCCAATTGCCAGCATTGGTAAGCCATAGCATCGCCGGGAGTGTCTGTGAACCCTTGGGGAAGACTCCCGAAGTGCGAAAACTCCTTGATCGCTTTAGCAACTTGGCGAGCATCGTCAACATCCAAATTGTGGGTTAGCATCAAAGCGGCCGCCCCGGCCCGTTCTACCTGAGAGAGAATCCGAAACTCGTATAAGATATCACTACCTTTGGCCAGGAAGTGCGATCGAACTTCGTCGGAAGCCCCAGCATTTACCATGCTGGTGTAGACTTGGGCTGCGACGCTCACTTGATTTTGCTGAATTGGCTCAAAACCAGTTTCTTCAAAAATTCTTTGAGAGTTGTAGCCAGCTTTTAGGAGTGCAGTGCAGGCCTGTCCCCACTCTACCCAAGTGCCTTCTTTTCGGCGGAGCGATCGAATTAACTTTTCCACATCCACAGCATTGGTGGAGGGTGCAGATGCAGCAGGAGAGGAATCTTGCGGTGTATCAGTCATAATTGAATCAAAAACCAGCGCTAAGTTATGTGTGATTGGAGACCGGCAAGGCTCGTGTCCCGGCAGAGCGATAGATTGATAGTAAGTGAGTTATGAGACTATTGTTACAGAATAGTTGCTCGCCTAAATTGATAAACGGGAGTTTATCGTATTGTTATGTATAATGCCATTCCAGAGCTAGATCAAATTAAACGCCAGCTCATGACCCTACACCGACCGAAAAAGCCCAAAATGCTGGTAGTAGACGACGAACCAGACAATCTGGATTTACTCTACCGCACTTTCCGACGAGATTTTAACGTGTTCAAAGCTGAGAGCGGAATTCGCGCCTTGGAAGTCCTCGGCATCGAAGGCGAGGTCGCCGTCATCATTTCCGACCAGCGGATGCCCGAAATGAAGGGAACCGAGTTTCTGAGCAAAACCGTGCCCCAGTTTCCGAATACGGTCAGAATTATTTTGACTGGTTTTACGGACATTGAAGACTTGGTGGATGCCATTAACTCAGGACAGGTTTACAAGTATATTACCAAGCCTTGGGATCCGAACGAATTGAAAATGGTGGTGCAAAAGGCAGCCGAGACTTATGAAATTCTCAAGCAGCGAACAGAGGAATTACACCGCGCCCAAAATCAAATACAACTGTTAGCAACAATCATGCAAACGGCTGTGGATAATCCGAGTTTGGAAGCAAGTTTACCGCCAATTGCTACTGCTATAAGCGATAATTTTTTGGCGGATGCTTGCATTTTGCAACTGGTGGAAGGAACAGTTTTAATGCCAGTCCAAGGCAGTCACACCACCAGCCAAACTGTGGAAAATTGGCTGGCAGATGACCCTCTGGTTCGAGAGGCAATCGCCTCTCAAACTATTCAGGGTGCTGTGAATATTGCGAACGACACAGCCCTAGCGAGCCTGCCGCACTATCAGAAATCCGGCATTCAAGCTCACCTGAGCGTCCCGGTGATTCACAAAGGTCGATCGATCGCCCTGATTTCCATTCAGTGGAAGCAGCCTTGTTCCCTGCGTCCCGACGAACTCACAACAGTTCACCTCGCCGCTCAAGAAGTTGCTTTGGTATTGACGAGTTTTCAGGGTGCTTAGTCATCAGTCATCAGTCATCAGTCATTAGTCATTAGTCATCAGTCATCAGTCATCAGTCATCAGTCATCAGTCATTAGTCATCAGTCATCAGTCATTAGTCATTAGTCGGCTCTGTGTCTTGAGTCGAAAATGATAGCAAACCAATGATTCAGGACAAAAGACCACCGATCGCTAACAAATAAAAAAGCATTAATGACTGGCGACAGCATGACATGAATGGACGGATTAATTATTTGTTCCGGCTGACAAATCACCTTTTCCCCAATTACTAATTACCAATAACCTTTTCCCCAATCACCAATTAGCAATGACAAATGAGTAATGACTAATAACGCCGAACAAATTAAAACTATATTTAATAGAATTGCACCAGTTTACAACCAATTGAACGACTGGTTGAGCTTTGGGCAGCACCGAATTTGGAAGCTTATGGCGGTGAAATGGAGCAGTGCCGGCCCCGGAAATACTTGTTTAGACTTGTGCTGCGGCAGCGGGGATCTAGCTTTGCTGCTGGCAAAACAAGCAGGGCTTACCGGTTGCGTATTTGGAGTAGATTTTTCTGCCGAACAATTAGCCGTTGCGGCCAGGCGCGCGAGACCTTTTCTCACCCCTGCAAGTCCCATTTCCTGGGTAGAAGCTGACGCCCTAGACTTGCCTTTTGCCGACAATTACTTCGACTGCGCCACAATGGGTTACGGGCTGCGCAACGTGACAGACATCCCCCGCAGTCTTCAGGAATTGCACCGCGTGCTCAAACCCGGTGCAAAAGCAGCTATTCTCGACCTCCACCGCCCCAGCAATTCCCTAATGCGGAGCTTTCAGCAGTTTTATCTAGACACTCTCGTAGTGCCCATTGCTCAGCAATTTGGCATGACTCAAGAATATGCCTACATTAATCCTAGTTTAGAAAAATTCCCGATCGGCCAGGAGCAAGTCGCGATCGCCAACAAAGCCGGATTTGCCACCGCCACCCACTATCCTATTGCTGGAGCTATGATGGGAGTATTGGTACTGGCCAAAGGAATTGAAAATTAAAAATGTTTGCAGTCTAAATCAGCTATCTAACAGTAGGGTACACCTAAGAGTGCGCGCACCTTACTAAAAATGCTGGTATTCTCAATCATTACTCTAACTGTAGGGTGTACCGAGGAGTGTGCGTACCTGACTAAAAATCCTGGCAGTTTAACAAATGCGAACCGGAAGTCCCGCGCTCTATCCGTTTACAAGGATGAGCGACGGGATGAAAGCGCAGCCCGAAAGTAAATAGAGCCACAGCGAATCAATAGACTTCTTATTTGCTATAATATTCTTATCAGTATTTCTTCGTCTTGATAAATGTATAAGGCATACAAATACAGAATCTATCCCACAAGCCAGCAAGAAGCCTCGCTTGCAAGGTCGTTTGGCTGTGCGAGATGGTTCTGGAACTATGCCTTAAACTTGTGCCAAGAGACCTATAAAAATACTGGCAAGGGGTTGTCTAGAGGATATATACAAGGACTATTGCCAGCACTCAAGAAAGAATATGAATGGTTGAAAGACCCATATTCTCAATGCTTGCAAGTAGTAGCTTTGAATTTATCTACTGCTTATAAAAACTTCTTTGATAAAAGGGCAATGTTGCCACGATTCAAGTCAAAGCATGGTAGGCAGTCGATTAGCTATCCCCAAAATGTCAAGTTTGATGATGATTCGATCAATCTACCTAAGATTGGATTGGTGTACTGTCAGCGTCATCGTAATTTTGAAGGTGATATCAAAACGGTCACCGTGTCTCGTAATCCTGATGGTAAATACTTTGTATCTGTCCTAGTTGATAATGGCCAAGCCAATCCCGAATTAATACCAGTTGGCAAAGCTGTTGGTATTGATGTGGGATTGACCCACTTTGCTATTACTAGCGATGACTCTAAGTTTGATAACCCTAGATACTTTATCAAGCGTCAACGCAACTTAAAACGGAAACAGCAAAAGCTATATCGCAAAAAGAAAGGTAGCCAAAACCGTAATAAAGGAAGATTGGCTGTGGCAAAAGTTCACTCCAAAATTGCCCGATGCCGCGAAGATTTTCTCCACAAACTATCCCGCAAGATAGTCAACGAAAACCAAGTTATTGCAGTAGAAAATCTCAACATCAAGAGCATGGTCAAAAACCATAATCTAGCCAAAGCAATTAGTGATGTTGGCTGGGGGATGTTCTGCACCATGCTCAAGTACAAGGCTGAAAGTGAAGGAAAACAGTATATCGAGATTGATCGATTCTTTCCTTCATCAAAGACCTGTCATCTATGCCTGAATCGCGTTGATAATCTCACGCTTGATGTAAGAGCATGGACTTGTAAGCATTGTGGTACTCACGATGACCGTGATGTAAATGCAGCAATCAATATCAGAAATGAAGGCTTGCGGATTCTGGCGTTAGGAACTAGCGCTTCTGCCTGTGGAGGGGATGTAAGTCGGGCTAGTAAAACTTCGGTTTTGTTAGACGCTATCCCCGTTGAATCAGGAAGCCAGCACTGTAGGGCCGTATCGGTCAACGTTTGGTAGTTCACATCATCCGTCTAACAGTATGGTGCAATGCTCCCTGTGCACCTTACCCTATTTTTAATCCCTTATGAATCCGTCTGACATTTGGCTGTTGTTTGCCCCACCTGTAGTGGGAGGAATTATTGGCTATTTCACTAACGATATAGCTATCAAAATGCTGTTCCGCCCCTATCGAGCTATTTACATCAAAGGGCGGCAGTTGCCTTTCACTCCAGGCTTGATCCCCCGCAACCAAGAGCGCTTGGCAAAGCGAATTTCCGACACAATTATGGGTTCGCTGCTGACGCCAGAGGAGCTGCAAAACTTAGCGCGCCGCCTCCTGCAAACCGAGCGGATGCAGTCGGTGATACTCTGGCTGTTGCAGTTGGCGCTGGATCAGGTAAAAGCAGACGCAGAGCAAAAAACCGCTAAAATTCTCGCTAACATTCTGCGAGATTTGCTGGGAGAATCTGTGCCGCGAATTCTCAAAGTTTTGGCGCGACGGGAAGATTTTTTAGAAGCTCAGCTAAATCAAATTTTTGACCAAGTTTTGCTGGAGCTTCAGCTAACAGAATCTCAGTCGGCTCAGCTTGCTGATTGGTTGTTGCAGGTAGTAATACCCCCAGAAGTGCTCCGGCAGGCTTTAATTGACTTTTTGACCGATCGCAATATTTCGATCATCGATGAAGGGTTTCGAGAAAAAACCAGCGGCACTTATTGGGTAGTAGCAAATTTGTTTGGTTTGCGCAACACTTTAACTCGGCTGCGGACTTTTTGTCTGGATGACAGAGAAGCGACCAATCAGCGGTTAGCAGAGTTAACTATTTCTTTGGGAATTCGCGGGCGAATTCAGGAATGGCTGCAAAATTTGTCGATGCAAAATTTACCGGTTTCGACTGTCAGACAGTTGCGAAAAACTATGCGCGACAGTGTTCGCACCTACGTTCAACAGCGGGGTACAGACGTACTTGAGGGGTTGAGCAAATCTATTGACTGGGAAAATATTTCGCGGTTGCTTCTGAAGCGATTGCAAACTTCAGCGGTGATGAGCGCTTCCCTCGGAATTGTCAGCCAAGAACTGGCTTTGGTTTTAGAGCGCTATTTAGAGCGGGATTTAGAAAATATTGTAGCTCAGGCTATCCCGATTTTGAATATCGACCAGGTGATTGTCGATCGAGTAAAAGGTACTTCTCCGCAAGAGTTGGAGTTAGCTATTCAGGGAATTGTCCAAAGCGAGTTGCAGGGAATTGTAAATTTAGGAGGCATTTTGGGTGTTTTTGTCGGCTGTTTGCAGACAGTTGTGCTTTTGATTCAGCGGTGATTTATTTCAACAGTTGTGAGATATTTGTTTTGACACTCCTAGGCCTGAAGGCGTAAGGATTCTTAGATCGTAGATCGGACTTAAATTAAGAACGTTTCCGCAACTACCCCAGAGATCCAGTCTCCCTAAGCGTTTACGATCTCTAGGATCGAAGTTCCGACGTGCCCCGTCGTACCTATCCCGCGATTCAGGATATTAATTGCGGCATTACGATCTCTATCCATCTCGCATCCACATTTACAAATATGGGTTCGGGTGGATAGAGATTTTTTAACGACTTCCCCACAATTACTGCATTCTTGACTGGTGTAAGCAGAGTTCACCGCAATGGTAATCCGACCAAACACTTTTCCCAAATATTCTAATAACACTCTGAACTGGTGCCAAGAAGCATCGCTAATTGATTTTGCCAAGCAGTGATTTTTAACCATGTTGGACACTCTCAAATCTTTATAAACCACTACATCGTTTGATGTGATTGCGCACCTTGCCAACAAGATAGCATGGTGCAATACGATTGTCTACTTATTTTGAGATGTCGCTTACCTAAAATCACTCTAGCTTTCTGGCGATTTGACCCACCTTTTACCTTCCTGCTTACAAGACGTTGGACAGGTTTTAGCTGTGCTTCACCTCTACGCAGAAACTTAGGATTGGGAGCTACTTCGCGATTGGAATCAGTGTAAAACTCTTTCATCCCGACATCCAATCCAACTGTTTTGCCTGTCATTAAGCTGTTGTGCCTTTAAATAGGGTATAATAAAAATTTAGTTGAGTCAATCAATACAAAAATGCCAGCCAAAAACC
>NZ_JAUBVJ010000123.1:0-18552 GCF_036702785.1 Microcoleus sp. AR_TQ3_B6
TTTCCCCAAAAGCTGTAGGACAATTATTAGGTGGATTGGACAAATTATTGCGTATTTTGATCGGAGGACTACTCAAGAAGTTGTGGAAGGAATTAATAACAAATTAAAGCTCATCAAAAGAAAAGCTTAGGGGTTTAGAAGTTTTGACAACTTTATTCTGAGGAGCTTCTTACATTGGCATTTTGCTAGTTAGTTTTACATACTAGGTTGGGTAGAACAGAAGTTTTGAGTCTTTATCAGAAATAAATATACTTTTCGA
This sequence comes from Microcoleus sp. AR_TQ3_B6, assembly GCF_036702785.1. Classification (NCBI taxonomy): domain Bacteria; kingdom Bacillati; phylum Cyanobacteriota; class Cyanophyceae; order Oscillatoriales; family Microcoleaceae; genus Microcoleus; species Microcoleus sp. AR_TQ3_B6. The sequence goes on from NZ_JAUBVJ010000123.1 coordinate 260, forward strand.
GCGCTGGGAAATTAATTAAAAACCAGGCTCATTAATATAGTATATCATAGTTCTATCGATTTTTCACTTCTGCAAATTAATGGGAATTCAATCTGGATTCAGATGGGGACGGCAAATCCCGTCCGTAAATGCGGCGGTTGCTGGATGGAGATTTGCTACTATCGATACAGAGTCTAACTGTTAATAACACGTAAGCAAACCAAGCATTCCCCATCTCACCTAAAGAGCCTTCAGTAATGTTATTCATTATTGTAAACACCAAGTAAATAATCGGTATTCCCGATTGAGATAGCGGGCTGCGGCTCAGTTGTCGCACTGCCAAAATTAGATTAGTAAACAGGGAGGCTAAAATTAAGACAAGTCCCGGATAACCGAAAGATAGCAATATTGATATAGCACCGTTGTGAGCAGTTTTTGGGTTAAATCCATTGTGAGTATATATGAAATAAGCTGGAGTTTGAGCGCCAATTTCTTCTTGCTGAAAAAAGCCATCTAATCCATAGCCAAACCAAGGGCGCTGATTCGCCGCGTCAATCAATTGCGGCCAAAACTCTGTCCGCCCTGTCAAAGTCAAATCTTTCCCCAATCCCCCGACAACAATAGACTCTAAGTTGTCTATGATATAAACGCTGGCAATAATACCCAAGACCGTAAAGCCGACAATACAAGTAAAAGCCCATTGAAACTTTAACCTGCTCAAAAAACTTAAAGATGACACTACAACTATGAGCATCAAACTATTAACTAGACAACCCCCCGAGCTACTAGCTCTTACCAAATAAAAGGAAAACAACATGAACGCCAGAGCTATCCAGCGTTCTTTGGGAGTTTTAGCACTTTGGGAATAGTGCAGATACCAAAGTGCTGTACTCACAACCATGAGGCTGCCGAAAAGATTTTTATGAATTGTAATTCCTTCAAATTCTTTTCCCACATTCGGGTGCACCAAAACACTAACTATACCCATGAAGGTATAGCCCCACCGCAGTAACACAGATAATTCGGGCCACTCATATCGTGCACCCACATAAAAACTAAAAATTGTAAAACCTGTAAATGCTATCCCGGCTTTCAGCGTGGTATCGGGAACTAGCGACCACAGCGTCGATGTTATTGGCAGCAAACAATACACCGAAAAGCCAGGATTTCTCAAAACTAAAAATGATATGGCTTCGACAAATTGATTTTTGAAAAAACTAATAAATCTCCCTGACAACACAAATATTACCCAGGGATAAAAAAACCAGGGAAGTTGAGAAACATTACTGCCATCGATAGTAGCCAGATTGGCAAAATGTAGGTAGTTAAACGGAACCAGGGTGACACGGGGAGATATGAATATGTAAAAAACAGCAAACCATTTTTCCCAGAGCAAACCTAATTTTTTGTTGGCCGCTAACTGAAAAATCACAAGCGTGCTAATCAGTGCCACAGACACCAATAAACCCAGCAATAAATTATTGCCGAAAATTAACTCCCTAATCATTCTGGCCATAAATTTCTACCATTTTTAAGAAAAATATTAATTGAGCAGCCGACTAACTCCACCAAGTTAACAAGAAACCCAGGCTGTTGTCGCCCGATCGCCTTGGCGCGGGCTGCGTTGCATCTAAATTGTCTGTTGCTGTCCCCCGTCCGAGTCCCCTCGTCCGAGTGTCGGGGTGCCCGAGAATTCAACGATATTGATTGAAATATGCGGACTTAGATACGCAACAGCAAAGAAGCTAAAAGGCATCCGGCTGCATCCTGGTTTTTTTTTTTCTCAAGCTGAGTCGGGGAAGGAAAATCTAGAGGCTTCACCGGGCGCTGACAATTGTTGCTGATTTTTGTTTCCTTGTAGCTGCGATCGAGAGGGCATTTGAATTGTGAGGGATTAAACTAATGAAGGAACCCAAAAGAAAAGAGGTAGCTTGTGGTTAAGGCCGATTTTCCTAAACAAATCACCGCGCCAGTCTTGAGTTTGACGTTGTGCGCGATCGCCGCCAACGGTATTATAGCTGCCAGATTTCCCGTCGCTGCGGCGGCACAAGTGCGATTGCGGCCCGAAACTGTCATTGCACAATCTGGCGGCCTTCGACGATCGCCCGAAAGCTACAAACTCGGCGGTGGCGATCGCATTCTAGTAGAAATACTCGAAGTACCCGACCTCACCCGCGGCTACGAAGTCCTTTCCGACGGTTCAGTCAACCTGCCCCTGATCGGCCTGGTCTCCATCCGCGGGCGCACCTTAGTAGAAGCAACCAACCTCATCCGCAATGCCTACCGTCGCGTCCTCAAAGATCCCGTAGTCACAGTCAGCCTCGTCGCCGCCCGCCCCCTCAACGTGGGCGTTATCGGAGAAGTTACCAGGCCTGGAAACTTCACGATTCCCCTAACTTCTGGCCCGGGAGTCGCGCCGAGTATCCAGTACCCCACCGTTACCCAAGCGCTCAGAGTTGCAGAAGGCGTCACGGGTGTTGCCGACATCCGCAACATCCGCGTCCGCCGTCCCCAACCAGACGGCCCGGATCAAGTGCTCAACGTCAACCTGTGGAAATTTCTGCAAGAAGGAGACCTCTCTCAAGACATCATTTTGCAAGACCGAGACACAATCGTGATTCCCACAATCGCCAACTTCAACCAAGCAGAAGCTCGCCAATTTGCGACAGCCAACTTTTCGCCGCCCCCAGAAAAACCTAGATCGATCTCGATCGTCGGCCAAGTCACCCGCCCGGGGGCTTACGTCGTCATCGGCGGCAACACCACAAACAGCCAAAGCCTCCAAGGCTTCCCCACCGTCATCCGGGCCATTCAGCTCGCCGGCGGCATCACCTCCGATGCCGACATCCGGCAAATCCAAGTGCGTCGCGTCACCAGAAGAGGCGAACAAATTATCCCAGTCAACCTGTGGCAGTTCCTGGAGTCCGGCGACGGCGCCCAAGATACCATCCTCCAGGAGGGAGACACGATCGTCGTGCCCAAAGCCACGATCGTCAACCCAGCAGAAGCTGGCGTGATCGCTACCACTAACTTTTCTCCCCCCAGCATTGACGTTTATGTAGTAGGAGAAGTCAGAACACCCATCGAGCCGGTGAGGCTCCCAGCTAATGCCACGCTGAATCAAGCTTTAATTTCCAGAGGATTTTTTGGCTACGAGAATACCAGAGCTAGAAGGAATCAAGTTGAGTTGGTCCGCCTCAATAACGACGGTACAGCTACTAAACGGACGATCGAAGTCGATTTAACTCAAGGAATTAACGAAGAGATCAATCCTCAACTTCGCAACAACGACATGATTATCGTATCCCGCAGCGGTCTCGCCAACTTGGTAGACCGCATGAACACTGTAATCGGGCCTGTCGGGCCAGCTACCGGAGTGTTAAATTTTATAAACATTTTCCGATCTTTATTCAGGTAAGAACGCGGCTGGTGAGGTGGATAATTTCTGGCAAAGGCTAGAATAAACTAAACAATAAGATTCCCCAGCCGCGACGCGGCAGCTTCAAAAATATCAACCTCAAAAATATCAACCTCAAAAATACCCAGGCTGAATATGGATAGCAGACAAGATTACCAACACTTCGCACCCAAATCCAATGGCAAACTGCCGGACTTCTCGGCTCAGAACTACAGAGATAAGTTCGTAGAGGATACAGAGGAAGAAAAGCTAGACTTGTCCTGGCTCTTAAGCGTCCTGCGCCGCCGCTTCCTGGTCATGGCAGCAGCCACCGTTGCTTTGAGTGCCCTCGCAGGAACAGCGATCATCATCTCGTCTAAAAAGATAACGATCGAGTATGAAGGCTCCTTTTCTCTGTTAGTAGAACCTGCCACCGCTGAAGGTTTGCTATCCAAACAATTAGACAACACCGTTGCTGCAGACTTAGCAAAAATTAATATAGAAGGAATTAGCTTAGTAGACTACGAAACCCAAATTAGGATTTTGCGCAGCCCTAAAATGATGCAGCCCGTGCTTGAGGAATTGCGCGCTACGAATCCCGAAATAACCTACAGCGAAATGATGTCAAAACTGACGATCAATCGCATCAGCTACAGCAAAGATGGCAAACAACAAGGCACAAAAATTTTAGAAGTTAACTACAAAGATTCAGACAAAGACAAAATTTACCGCGTATTGGATAAAGTTTCTAAAGCTTATCTAGAGTACAGCTTGCAGCAGCGACTGACTGGCATTAATCAAGGCATTAAATTTATAGATATGGAAATGCCCAAGCTCCGAGAAAGAGTCGAAGTTTTGCAGCTGCAAGTGCAAAAACTTCGCCAGCAGAACAACTTGTTTGACCCCCAGTTAGAAGGAAAATCTCTTTCTGAACAAGTGCAAAGCATTAGGAACCAGCAAGTACAAATGGGAGTACAACTAAAAGGAATGCGCAACCTCTACCAAAATTATCAAAATTCACTCAAAGAAAATAATCCCCAGGGCGTGCTGATGACCCAAGGACAAGCTTACGGTGGACTGTTAGGTCAAATCCAGAAAATAGACTCGGATTTGTCAATGAAATTAGCTCAGTACAGAGAAGACAGTTTGCCAGTTTTAGCACTGCGAAAAAGTAGGGAAGAACTGATTTTAACCGCCACTCAACAAGCAAAAGAAGTGGTGATGGGAAATTTGGAGAGCCAAATCAAAGAATTGGAAGCGCGCGATCGCGCAATGACTGCTTCGCAACAGGATCTCAACCAAAAAATTAGAACTTTTTCAGTGACAACGCGACAATACGACAATTTACAGCGGGAACTGCAAGTAGTTACTAAGAGTTTTTCGGACTTCTTGGCAAAACGAGAAGCCTTGCGGATCGATGCGGCTCAGCAGCAAATACCCTGGGTGCTGATCACTCCTCCGGAAATTCCGCTAGACAAATTCGGCAGGCCTATAACAGCTACCGTCAAACAAACTAAAAAACAGTTAGTACTGGCCGTAATTTTAAGCGGTCTGGTGGGCATAGCAGTCGGCTTGCTCGTAGAGGTACTAAATACTGTTTTCCACAGTCCAGAATCAATGAAAATGGCCACAAAACTGCCGATACTAGGGGTGATTCCGTTTACCAAAAAAGTCAAGGGCCGAGCGCCAGCCAGACCAAGGAAACTCACACCGGCTCACTCGAACTCCAAAGTGGAAGTAGTCGAAGCGGGCGAAGCTAAACCTACTGCTGCGATGCTCGGGGGGCGAAGTATTTTGAGCGACTTGGACTATCAATTTTTAGAAGCATTTCGCTCTCTCTACACGAACATTCACTTGCTCAGTGCAGACAGGGCGATTCGATCGCTCTTAGTCAGCTCGGCCGTAGCCGGAGACGGCAAATCTACAGTAGCTTTGCACCTGGCCGCCACAGCAGCAGCAGTCGGACAGCGAGTATTGTTAGTAGATGCAGATTTACGCTGCCCGCAGCTGCACGCTAAGTTAGGACTGCCAAACGTGCGCGGCCTGGGCAATGCCATCTCCACAGACATGAGCCTCAACGACGCGATTCAGCGAGCGCCCAACCAAGACAATTTGTTCGTACTCACCGCCGGTCAAATTCCCCCCGATCCCATCAAGCTTCTTTCTTCCAAAAAAATGCACTATCTGATGGAGCAATTTCAAGCATTTTTTGACTTAGTGATTTATGACACCCCACCACTAGCAGGCTTGGCAGACACCCACTTGATCGCAGCTCACACAGACGCTACGATCATGGTCGTGCAAATTGGGAAAACCGACCGATCGCAAGTTCGTAAAGTTTTAGAAGAATTAAAAATTTCTGGAGCTTCCGTCTTGGGAATCGTTGCTAACGGCTGCAAAAACTCCGGTCACAGCTACCGTCAGCGCCCGGTCGTTTTAAAGACGCTCTACGACGAAAAACTATCGGCTTTAGGTACAAAAAATCCTAATTAGACAAATTTTGATGCAGGCGGCGCTCGACCGCCGTCCTCAACCGGAAACGCACAACCAAGCTACACCCTCATTTTTTGATAAAAGTACCATTTGAGAAAGAAAATGATAGACTAACTGACAGAGCCTCGTGTGTCAACCGAGATTGCGCGGAGCTTTAATTTTGCGATAATTACTCAGAAAATGATTGAGAAATGAGCAAAAGTGGGTAAACTACATCTAGCAGAGCGCAATCTCAATCAGGAAAAGACACTTTTGAAGGTGAACTTTAGTGTAAACGTTAATGTGAACGTTTCAACCCAGAAACTTGGTAGGGATTATTCTATGAGTACAGTTATGGTTGTTGATGATAGCGTCACTCTGCGGGAGATGATCGCCGACTTGCTCAAAGGTAGAGGACTAAACGTCACGGTAGCGAGTGATGGCGTAGAAGCTCTAGAGCAAATCAAGGCTAACCGCCCGGATTTAGTCGTTCTGGATATCGTGATGCCCCGGATGAACGGCTACGAAGTCTGTCGCCGGCTCAAAAGCGACCCTAAAACTCAGAATTTGCCAGTGGTAATGTGTTCGAGCAAAAGCGAAGAGTTCGATCGCTACTGGGGAATGAAACAGGGAGCCGACGCTTACATCGCCAAGCCTTTTCACCCTCAGGAATTGGTCGGCACTATTAAACAACTGCTGCGGGGTTGAGGGACAGGAATAGGGACAGGAAAAAAATTGTCTTGACTGCTTCTTATTTCTGCTCCCGCAGTCTCTCTAAACTACTCGATTGACAATAGTCCAAACATCCCCGTCGGAGCGCACGTAGGGAACAGAAATACTCTTAAAACCAGTAATAAAAGGCTTATAATAAACCTGCCAGTAGCTGGGACTAATTTGGTCGGCGATGGCTTTGAGTCCCTTCACTTCCGCCGCCAGTTCGGCCGCCAGTTCATTAATCCGTTCCGCGTGTCCCCTCGCTTGCGCTCTTCCTTCTTCAACTTGCTGCTCCATCGGACTGCTTCTTTGCAAGTTTACCGACTGCTGCTTTTTCTGACTCAGTTGAGCAGACAGAGCAGCGATCGCATCATCAATCCCCTTGACTTCTGCCGACACTTGTGCCGTTTCCCTCGCGTGACGGCGGTAAGCATCGGCGATCGCTTGGGGCGAATCCCCAGCCGGGGCGATCGCGGCATTGCTAAGCTGCTGGCGTTCCCGGCGCAATTCCTCAATCTGAGAGTAAATTGCTTCTATGTCTGTCTGAAGTTTGTCCACTTAATTACCGTGGTTTTTGGATATCTTAGCATATTAACCCAAACTACTAAAGTGTTACACATAATAAAGAAACCAGTTTCTTTCGCGACGAACAATTACCAATTCCCCATTACCAATTACCAATTCCCCTTTACCGATTATTAATTGAGTTTTTTAAGTTGTTAGCGCTTGCTGCCTCAACTTAACTATAGTCTCTACCAAGACATCGGGCTGCACAGGTTTAGATAGATGCTCGTCGAAACCCGCAGCAAAAGCACGATCGCGGTCTTCATCCCTAGCATAAGCCGTTAGAGCGATCGCCCAAAATTTCCCGGCCTCGGTGTTCTTTGAGTGCAGCCTTCGTAGCAGCGAATAGCCATCTTCCTCCGGCATCCCGATATCGCTGACCAACACATCCGGTCCAAACTGCTGGGCCACCTCAAACGCCTCAGCAGCAGACGATGCAACCCTGACAGCGGCCCCGGCATCTGCCAAGACAAACCTCATAAATTCCCGCGAATCAACCTCGTCATCAACCAGCAAAACCTTAACTCCCAGTAAATTACCAGCACCAGCCAAAACCTGCGCTTCCTCGCCCACCATCGAATTTACCTGCATCGAAGGGAGACGGAAACTAAAAGTCGATCCCATATCCAGTCCCGGACTTTGGGCCCAAACCGTGCCGCCGTGGAGTTCCACCAACTGCCGGACGATCGCCAGACCCAGCCCCAAACCGCTATAATTGCGAGTAATCGTAGCATCGGCTTGCCGGAAAGACTCAAACACGTAAGGCAAAAAATTCGCAGCCACCCCAATTCCCGTGTCGGTAACAGCCAGCTCAACCTCCGAATCCACTCTCGAAAGCCGGATTTCAACTCGCCCCCCGGGCGGCGTAAACTTAATCGCATTCGTCAGCAAATTCCAAATCACTTGTTGCAAGCGGCCGGGATCTCCTGATACCCAAAATCTCGGATTTAACTGATATTCAGGATTGCCAAAAACCTCCCCGGGCTCGTTCAATTCAGCAGTTTCCCCGCCCAAATCTATAATTGCAAACCGCAAATCGATCGACTTAGCATCGGCGGCCAACCGCACCGTATTCACCGCCCCTTCGACGATCGAAATCAAATTTACCGCACAAGGATTCAAAGTCAACTTGCCGCGAATAATTCTAGAAATATCCAGCAAATCATCAATCAATTGAGTTTGCAATTTAGCATTTCGCTCAATAGTGGACAAAGCCCGCTCAGTAGCAGCCGGACTAAAACTGCGGTGGCGCAGCAGTTGCGCCCAGCCCAAAATCGCGTTTAAGGGCGATCGCAGCTCGTGAGAAAGAGTTGCCAAAAACTCATCTTTCATGCGATTTGCCTGCTGAGATTCCTCGTAAAGCCGGGCATTATCGATCGCCCCCGACACCGTCTGAGCCAACTGCATTAAAATAGTTTCATCATCTTCGGCGAACTCCCCCTCGTACTTGTCCGACAACTGAATCAATCCCAGATTTCTGCCGTCCCGAGCCGTTAGCGGTACCGCCAGCCACCCCCCCATCGGCCGGTGCTTGCCCGCAGCCTGGCCGCACCCCTGCTTTGCCGGGTGAGCTTCTAACTCGCTTTGAGTTAGAAGCATCGCCTGTTGCTGCTGGCACACTTCCTCGTCAATGCCCGTACCGTCTGGATCTTGGCAGTAATCTTGCCACGCGGCGTATTTTTCTGACATGGAAAACTTGCTAATTCCCGCATCCCAGTTGGCGTTCGGGTCGAGGTTGACCGCTACCTGGTGGACTTCGAGAATTTGGCGGGCGCTATCTGCTGCTAACTGAAGTATTTCTCCCACCGACAGTGTGGAGTTGATGGCAACTGACGCGGAGGTTAACTTTTGCAGGCGGCGCAAATACGACTGCTGGCGCGCCAACGCCCGCTCGCGCTCGTATTGTAACTGTTTGCGGTCCGTAATGTCGATCGCCACGCCGAACAGCCTTCGGGGTGTACCCGATGCGTCAAAAACCATCCGCCCTTTGTCGTGAAGCCAAATCACTGAGCCGTCGGGTCGCACTTTGCGGTATTCCGACTCGTAAACTCCCGTGCCCGTGAGTGCTGCATCCAAATCTGCCAAAAACCTTTCGCGGTCTTCTGGATGCACAGCATTCTTTTTTTGCTCAAAAGTACCACAGGTGCTATCTGGGCCCAAACCCATCTGTGTTTCGGCATTGGACGAACGGCGGACTTCCCCCGATGCTACATCCCAGGTAAAAGCGATGGTGTTAGCTGCTTCTAGAGCAAAGCGCAAATTTTCCTCGCTTTCTTGCAGCCGCGCTTCCGATAATTTGCGGTCGGTAATATCCCAAACCACGCCGATCGATCGCGCCGATTTACCCGTATCATCATCAAAAAACTTGCCCCTACTCGCGATCCAGTGCAAGCTGCCGTCGGGCCACACAACTCTAAATTCGTATTGGTATTCTATTTTGTTTTCTAAAGCAAAGGCAACAGCCCGGGCGATCGAGGCTTGGTCATCCGGGTGAATGCAGGCAAAAAACGCTTCGTAAGTTCCCGCAAAACTGCCTTTTTCCAACCCCAATAACAGTTCGTGTCCCTCGGACCAAACGACCTCGCCATTTAATAAATTCCAATCCCAAGTTCCCATTTTCGAGGCTTCGATCGCCAACCTCAGCCTTTCCTCCGAAATTGCTAACTGCGCCGACGTTTTCGCGTAGTTCTCGCGCAACTGCTGTTTTTTCAAGCTTTCGCCCACGGCTCCCGCCAGCCGCTTGAAGTGCCGCCCTTTGAATACGTAATCGCTCAAACCCGCTTTCATAGCTTCGACTGCCACTTCTTCGCTGCCGCTGTCCGTACACATAATTACCGGACAGTTTGGATAGTGGCTTTGAACTTTGTGGAGAATAGTTAATCCGTCGCTCCAGTGCAGTTGGTAGTCGGTAATTACTATGTCAAAACCCCCGGCGCTCAGGATTTTTTCGAGAGTTTGGATATCAATAACCGACTTAATTTCTAAATCGGGAAAAGTTTTCCTCAGTTCTCGATCTATCATCAGGCGATCGTTCGGGTTGTCATCGATCAACAGAATAGACAGCATTGGGCTTTTACTTTTTGTAGGGGCGCAAACATTTTTCAATCTAAGAATATGTTATTAAGCAATCTCGATAATTTGAATATTTACTTGGCTGGTTAATTAGAATGACAAATATGTTGATTGTATTTGCTTATATTTTATTAGAGCTTACAGCTTGTAATATCATCAACCAGCAGTTTAGGGCGTGCTCACAAACAAATTAATTAAGTTGTTGTAGAACAGGTCAATCGATTTTAGATTTTAGATTTTAGATTTTAGATTGACCCCACGGATAAATGCTCTTTCTTGAGGATTTTCGATTTGAGATTTGGGATTGATTCCACGGATAAATCACGTGGCGGGTACCACCTTTGAAATTCTTGGTTATACAGCCTGAGCTGGCGGAAACGGTGCAAGAGATCACTTAACTCTTACTATACTACTTATTTATTATGTGTTGTGGTGTGAAGAAGCGGGTTGATTGATTGTTTGAGCTGCGGCAGAATATTGCTGTTAACAACCTCTTCCCTAAAACCTCATCTGTAAATCCATTGCCGAACTTGCTTCTTCAACGATCGCACTTGCGCAATTTTACCCAAAATCGGGTGCCGGTTCCCAGAGTCGATTCCAGCCCGATCGCACCGCCCATCCTCTCGACTCCTTTGTTCGCTATCGCCAGCCCGATTCCCGTCCCTGGATACACTTCTTGACCGTGCAGGCGATCGAACAACCCAAAAATCCTATCTTGAAATTTTTCGGCAATACCAATGCCGTTGTCTTCTACCCAAAGATATACATATTCCTCCTCAGCTTCTGCATAAACTCGCACTTGGGGCTCTATCCCAGGCTGGACGAACTTAATAGCATTGGAGAGCAAGTTAGCCAAGACTTGCAGCAGTGTAGAAGGATGTGCCAACACTGCAGGTAGCGGTTCGACAACCGTTATCCGAGCTTGTTTTTGGGCAATTTCGGCCTCTAGTTGCGCGATCGAGCGAGCCACAATTAAATTAAGAGAGACTGCTTTTAGCGGCAAGTTAGCTTTGCTGAGGCGGCTGTACTCTAGCAAATTTTCGATTAAAGTATTCATCAGACTTGCAGCGTCCGCAATCCGGTACAAGTAATCCTGTGCGCTAGCATCCAAGTCGCTAACTTTATCTTTGAGCAACATTTCCGCAAAAAACGAAATTCCCCGCAGAGGAGCGCGCAAGTCGTGAGAAACTGAATAGGTAAACGATTCGAGCTGTGCGTTAACTTCTTCTAACTCAGCAGTACGCTCTCTGACTCGATCTTCCAAAGTTTCATTAAATTCGCGCAAAGCAAGTTCGGCCTGCTTGAGTTCGGTAACATCTTCAACCAATCCCTCGATCGTACTTTCACCTTCTGCGCTGTAGAGATATTGAGTAAACCGAATCCATTTTACTCGACCGTCTGCCAAAGGAAATGTAATTTCGAGGTTTTGAGATCGAGACTCCCCTGAATCTAGCGGCTGCAAAAACAATTGCTGCAGATAAATCCCTTGGACATCTGCTAAATTGCTGGCATCAAACAAGCGCAAAAAAGCTTGATTGCTTTCCAAAAGCTGCCCCTCGGAACTCGCTCGAAAAACTCCGACATTTAGGCGTTCTAGCAGAGAATTAAGTTGATTTTCCAGTCGGGCGACTCGTTGCCAGGCGGCAACTCGATCGAGCACGGCGCGAACCGCAACGCCCAGCCGGATGTAGTGCTTCGGCGACTTGATAATGTAATCATCCAATCCGGATTTCATCGCCTCTACAGCAATTTCTTCGTTGCCAGTATTCGTAAACATTATTGTCGGGCATTCTGGATAACGGGATTTGATAGTTTTAAGCACATCTAAACCATTTGTCCAGCGTAGTTGGTAGTCGGTAATTACCAGATGAAATCCGCCTCGTTTCAGTGCTTCCCCGAAGAACCTATCGTCGCCAATTTCCGTTATTTGCAATTGCGAGAATTGCCGCTCTAACTCGCGTTTGACAAGCAGCCGATCCGTTGGGTTATCGTCAATAACCAGAATGTGTATCACTTTAACTATTGATAATTTAGCTTTCAGATAGACGGAGGATCGATCGCTTATAAAAATGTTGGAGGTCGCCCCTCTAAGATGATAGAGGACGGGCTTCCTGAGTAGAAACTTAATTTCCTCCTTACCAGGAAGAGTCTGGTAACGAGGAAACGAGGAAGAAAAACCGGGAAACCGCCACTACAAACCCGAAAATTCTCTAGGTTCCGGCAGTTCCGTATAGTTGAGCCAATACTCCCTAAAACTCTGCATCATTTCCAACAAAGAAGCAAACCCGATCGGTTTAACCAAATAAGAATTCACCCCTAAATCGTAAGCTCGCTTGACATCAAGTGTTTGCCTAGAAGAAGTAAGCATAACCACCGGCAAGCGTTTTAGTTCCGGGTGCTGCTTCAGCCAAACCAGAACCTCGTGACCCGATCGCCTGGGCAATTTCAAGTCTAGTAAAATTATCGCAGGTAAAGGATAGCGGTCGCGATCGCTGTACTCTCCGTCACCATTTAAATAAAAAACCGCTGCATCTCCATCTCGGACAATTTGCAGCGAAGTATTAGCAAAAGCCTCATTCCGAAAAGCCCGCTGCATCAACAAAACATCAACGGGGTTATCTTCCACCAGTAAAATCGTCTGCGTTTGCCTCATGCTTCCTCAGTTGTATCCAAAATCGACTGCCTTGTCCTAATTGAGATTCCACCCCTACTTGACCGCCCATGCGATCGGCTCCTTTTTTTACAATAGCTAATCCTATACCAGTTCCGGGGTAAGTCTCAATACCGTGCAGCCGTTCAAAAACCCGAAAAATGCGTTTTTGATGTTCTGGAGCAATACCGATGCCGTTGTCTTCTACCCACAGACGGATTGTGCGGACTGGCAATAGGCAACTGGCAATCAGTAGTTGAGAATGCTCCCACTGCCCCACTGTTCCCCTTTCCAATTCTCCGGCTGTCTCGCTGTCTGTCTCTCCCTCTTGAGGCAGCTCAATTTCCTCAGCCCAGATCTGTACTTGGGGCGGTGCGCCTTCCACAAATTTTATAGCATTGGTGAGGAGATTTGCGATTACTTGAACTAAAGTAACGCGGTGGGCAATTACCGCAGGCAAGGGCGATCGAACACTGATTTGAGCGTGCTTGGATTTAGCGTCGGCTTGTACCATAGCAATTGCCTCGGCAACAGCAGATTTTAACTCTAAAACTTGCAGCGATAAATCAGCGCGGCTGAGGCGGCTGTATGCTAGCAAATCTTGGATCAATTCTTCTAATTGTTGCCCAGAATTAACAATTTGCTGGGCGTATTCTTGACCGAGTTCGTCGAGGAGGTGGCGGTAATCTTCTAATAAAGCTTCAGCTAATCCCTGCATTCCCCGCAGGGGAGCACGCAAATCGTGGGCGACGGTATAGGCGAAAGCTTCTAATTCTTCGTTAGCTGCTTGAAGTTGAGTGGTGCGGAGTTCTACTCGCCGTTCTAAGGTAGCGTTGAGCATCCGAATTTCTGCTTCTGCTTGTTTGCGTGCAGTTATGTCAATGGCGGTACTAATTACTAAACTTCTGCCGTCGGAAAGCTGACCTAAAGGTGCGGAATAAAACTCCCAAATTCGAGTTTCGCCGCTGGCTGTGGCAATCATATATTCGCCTTCAGAAATGCGCGCGTTTAATTGGTGCAGCCGATCGATATCTGCTTGCACTAGCGATTTACGGCTGTGGTAAGCTTTTTCTGTCCAATCTTCTATTGTGGGAATTTCTGAGTGTTGGTAGCCTGAGAGTTCTGTCCAAGCGCTGTTAATTTGCAAAACTTCTCCGTTTTCAGCGTGCAGCATAATTGGCAGCGGGGCGTCGAGAATGGCGCGGCGGAAACGTTCTTTGGTTAATTCTAGGGAGTGGCGATCGTGTTCTAGCTGTTCTAACAGTTGATTTTGCTTGATTTCGGCATTGTCGCGCAAAGTTCGATCGCGCTTCACCAAATAGTAAACCAGCACCATCAACAGGAAATTTACTAAAGAGGCAACGGTAAAAGCCAGGATTGTCAAATTAGCACTCGCTTGAGATTCTCGGGCGCGCTGCTGCAATAGCTGAGTTTCTTCGGCAGTCATGGTGGCTATCTGCTGCCGAATGTCGCCCATGATTTGCTTTCCCCTACCGGATTTTACTTCCTGCAGGGCTGCTTCTAAGTTTTGTTCGCGTCGCAGATTGATGGTTTTTTCAAGTTCGGCTAATTTAGAGTCGATCGCAATTTTCAAGTCGCGAATGCGCTGTTGCTGCCGGTTATTGTCAGCGGTTAGCTGATGCAATCCGACTACTTGTTGGTTGATGCGGGCGATCGCGCTGTGATACGGTTCTAAATACCGTTCTTCTCCCGTCAGCAAATAACCGCGCTGTCCGGTTTCAGCATCTTTTAAGGTGGAAAGCGTGGCTTCGAGTTCGGTTAAAACTTGGTGAGTGTGGCTTACCCAGCGTTCGTTTTCGAGTAACTTGAGAGTGTTGCGGTAGGAAGTTGCTGCATTCAAAATTAGCAGGGCCAATGCCATTCCGATGCCTGCGGTAATTTGGCTAGTCAGCGATTGTTTCATGAAATGATCGGCACGCGAGTCCTGCTTTTTTCTTTATTTTAGCGGGATTCAGACTAAGCGAATTTGTGGCGTCCGCTGGCCGGCGGCCAAAGCCTATAAATTTAAGGATCAAATGTGCGATCGATCTTGTGTTTAGTTTAGTTTAGACTTTCCTCGCATCCCCCTTAAGTCGGAGATGCCATAAATCGCTTTCTTGCGTCTCGTGATTCAGGCAGACGCCACACAATCTAGAATGGTCAACAAAGCTTTATTCACCATGTTTTATGGCATCGATCGTGCTGCTTTCACAGTTTCAAATCGCGGCGCAAAGAAAAGAGTTTTTACCTATTGACTTAACTTTATTTTTGGAGTATATTTTAGATAATGGGAGTGGTAATGTAAATTTAATTTTTGCCAATATTCCCATTATTAAATAATACCCGATCGAGCCAGCCACGTCAAGGTTTTTACCCCAAAAAAAAGGCGAATTTTTAATAAATTTATAAAAAAAATAATCGGTTGGAGGCAGGGGGGAAATTGACAGGAGCGATTAGCGGGTGAAGAGTATCATCCAGGCCAGCGATCGAGTAAGTGCGGAGAATTCAGCGGTTGAAATTAGTTGAAGCTCAAAATCCGGTGATATCGGAATTATACTCTCTTGGCTGACGTGAGAGCTATGTCAGGAGCGAGGAATCATATCAATTCCGGTTGCACCGTCCGTGATTGTTGACTGTTGACTGTTGACGGGCGGGTGGAAAAACTCAATGGTTGAGTGTTAACTGTTGACTCGATTTTATTATTGTGATGCAACCGGAAACGAGATCGCGCAAGCACTGCACTGAGAAAATTATGATGCCCAGTGCAGTGCAGAAACAATATAATTAGACAACAGCAGCGGCTTTCATCGCCAAAATTCGATCGATCGCATCTTCAACAGCCTTATCAGGCGTAGAAGCACCCGAAGTCACGCCCACCACAATTTTACCATCCGGTAGCCAACCTTCAGTTACGACCAAATCTCCCCTCAAAGGCTTGTGTTCGATCCGATTTCCCGGTAAAATTCGCTCCGCACAATCAATGTGATAAGAAGGAATATTTTTGTCGATCGCCATTTCCTGCAAATGCGTAGTATTAGAAGAATTAAAACCCCCAATCACCAGCATCAAATCCAACTTTTCGTCAACCAAACTCAACACAGCATCTTGCCGTTCCTGAGTTGCATCGCAGATAGTATTAAAACTCTGAAAATGCTCGTTCAAATTCTCCGGTCCGAACTTCCGCATCATCGTCCTTTCAAACAACTTGCCAATATCCTCTGTCTCAGTTTTGAGCATAGTAGTTTGGTTAGCAATCCCCACCCTTTCCAAATCCCGGTTCGGGTCAAAACCAGGTGAATAAGCCTTACTAAACTTAGCTAGAAACTCAGCCCTATCCCCCCCGTGCAAAATATAATTGCTGACATATTCAGCTTCCTGTAAATTCAGCACAATCAAATACTTATCAGCAAAAGAACTCGTCGCCACAGTTTCTTCGTGCTTGTACTGACCGTGAATAATCGAAGTATAATCCCTCTTCTTGTGCTTCTCAACAGTATTCCAAACCTTAGAAACCCAAGGACAAGTAGTATCAACAATCTTGCAGCCCTTATCATTAAGCAACTGCATTTCTTGCACGCTCGCCCCAAAAGCCGGTAAAATTACCACATCACCCCTATCGACAACCGAAAAATCTTTCAATCCCTTTTCAACAGCAATAAAACCAACCTCCATATCGCGCAAATGCTGATTTACAGAGGGATTATGAATAATCTCATTAGTAATCCAAATCCGTTCCGAGGGGAAATGCTGGCGAGTCTCGTAAGCAATAGCTACAGCGCGTTCCACCCCCCAGCAAAACCCAAAAGCCTGAGCCAGCCGGATCGTGACTGCGCCGCGTTCCAGCCTGTAATTATTGTCGCGAATTTGCTGGATCAGACTGCTTTGATAAGCCGTCTGCATCACCCCAGCTACCTCAGCTTCGTGTCCGAAACCCTTGCGGTGGTAGTTTTCAGACTGTTGGAGCGATCGTTTAAAAGCTTTAGTATCCATGCGTATCGAGTTGAAATCTAGGTTAATTACCTTTGATTTTAGAATGCCTGGGGTGCGATCGCGATTATTGGCTCAGTAGGTTCGAGGGGATATGCTATTTATACGATCGACACCTGGAGAGCGAAGAAGGAATGAACCGCGAAGACGCGAAGGACGCGAAGGAAGAAGAAAGAAGAATGAGACAATTGGGCGAACAGGTAGAACAGTTGGCTTATAGAGCGATTGGGGCCGCTATTGAGGTGCATCGGCTTTTGGGGTCAGGATTTTTAGAATCAGTGTATCAGGAATCCTTAGAAGTTGAATTTCGGAGGCGGGGGATAGCTTGTCAGCCTAAAAAGCCACTAGGAATCACCTACAAAGGTTATCGAGTTGGCTTATGTCAATTAGACTTTCTGGTTGGCGATATCCTGATTGTCGAATTAAAAGCTGTCGAAAAGCTAGCTCCCATCAATGAAGCCCAAGTTATCTCTTATATTAAAATGACTAAAAACACCCTAGGCCTTCCGATCGACTTCAACGTTCCGATCCTCAAAGAAGGCATCAAACGCATAATTCTCTCATCTTAACCGCTTCTTCCTCTTCCTTCTTCGAGCCGCTTCGCTTACGCGCGGCTTGGCATAAGGATCCTTTCATCGGTTCGTTAAAAAAACGGCGTTGCTCAATAGCGGGATGAATTAGGTGAAGACAGGCACATATCTAAATTTTAGGTAGTGCATTAGCAACCGAACTGAGTGCCTCAGCATTTCCTCTAACGCGTGAATAGCACAAACTCTTACGATGCAGCCTTGCGAGATAGTGCCGCCACGCCCGTGTTATCTCCCTCGTCGCCCCGTGTCATATACGTTTTGCTCACAATCTGGTCTCCGGCTGGGATGAAGCCTGGGTAAACACTCCAACCATCAGTGACGTAAAAGTAGCATCTCCTGCCACAAAACTTGGTCAGCCCTTGAGCGATACCTTGACGTGAGTGACGATCAGAAATTTCATGCTCTCAGTTGAGCTTTTAATGGCGTAATAGGTGGATGCCTAAGTTAGGGAGGCGACTCTCTAATTTAGGCATCCAGTTATCGATGTTGCAGCGCAGCCGCAACGAGACCTTTGTGCCAGTTGCGTAAATCCTGATATTGTGATTTAATGTCAAAATCCGGCCGGCATTTTATCAAATAAATGGGTTTAAAACCCCGTCCTTATAGGACGGCTTTGCAAGTAAAAGTATAAGCCTTAAGCCCTCTTTGTTGAAGAAATGTAAAAGATACAAACACGCAATCACTTCACTGTATACTAACAGTACCCCAAAAAAAGAAGGAGTTGAACTTGTTAACAAACTATGTCTACAAGTTGCGACCAAATCAAACACAAAAATTAAAAATATCCAATGGGGTAGATATGCTGCGAAGCCACTTCAACTGGTGTCTTAATGACAGAATCACTCAATATAGTCAACAATTCATTCAA
>NZ_JAUBVJ010000124.1:0-18308 GCF_036702785.1 Microcoleus sp. AR_TQ3_B6
TAAGTGGAAAAGGAACTATGGGAAATATCAAGTTAAAGAAGCCTGGTTTATTCTCACGGACTTAGGCTCATTGCGAGCAGCGCTCAATGCTTATAAGCAGCGGATGGGCATTGAAGAAATGTTCCGCGACTGTAAAACAGTCGGCTACGATCTTGAAGGAACAAGCCTCAAAGGGAACCGACTTATTAACATGATTCTGCTCATGACACTTGCGTACAGTTCAGCAATATTTCAAGGTAATGAACTGAAGAAAAAGCAGGTACAAGAATATGTATCTCGTCGCACAGAACCAAAGAAAAAATATCGCAGACGGAGTACATTTGGTGTTGGATTAGATGGAGAAAAGTGGGTTAATTATCTAGAACAATATTCTTTGGAGGTGGAACAGTTAATGAAGTTAACTCCTTCTAAACGCCGCTTTTATCAACAAGGTATGCAGGCTGCAACCCTTATACAGTCTATCTCGTAGACCTCTTTGTCACCCCCCAGCAATTAGCTTCAACTTTTACATAAAAATCGGGGAAGATTCCGAGTTACTGCTGGCATAACAAATGCGATTTTTGCCTTGGGTTTTGGCTTGATAAAGGGCGCTGTCAGCGCGGAGAATTAGGGTGTCGGGAGATTCCTGGGCAGAAGGAATCGCTGTAGCACTGCCACAACTGAGGGTAACGTAGGGGCCGATCGACGATCGCGCGTGGGGCAGTTTCAAGCTGGCGATGCCGTCGCAAATTTCCCGGGCGACAACGTTTGCCCCTTCGGCGCTAGTGTTGGGCAGCACTACTATTTTGGTTTTCAATATAACCCAATGGCAAACCGTCACCTGCGAAGATCGCACCTTTTTGCTCTTCCCCGTCGAGTGGAGACGCCCAATCCTGACAGCGATAAATTAAAACGCGGTCTGTTTTGAGAAATTGGCGCACTTCTGCGACGGTACTTTGGAGAATGCTTGCCGCGTCTATTGACGATCGAATACGTTCGATCGTTTTGCCCAACAGCCGCTCTCGGAGGGCTTGTTGCCGCAATTGTTCTTCGATTTGCTGGCCTTCGATCGCGTAATCGATTGCCCGCACCAGCAGTTCTTTGTGAAATCTTCCCTTTACCAAAAAATCTTGAGCGCCCCAGCGCAATACCGACAGCGCCGTATTTTCATCGTTGATAAGTTGTTCTGCATTTAAATTGCATATTTCGATCCCATATCAAAACTCGTCAAATCCTCGGACCCTCTCTCCCCCTCCCCTAATCCCCCTCTAATACCATAAACAATCTAGGTGCATAACAGCTTATCTCTGGGCACCACAATCTGCACAGTGGGCGATCGCGCTTTCAAAACTGCGAGATCCTCGCTTCCCCCCAAACTGTCTCACACTGACAAATCTAATAGTACGGCGTCAACTTTTCTACTTCCAGACACGCCACTCGTATCTCCAGAAACTTAACAGTTTGGAGAAGAAATAGAGACTCGCTCCATGACCCTAAAAAGTCTTCGATCGTTGTCAGAGCTGCGAGGTCATCATCAACAAACAAAATTTTCAGACATTGGTTACGTATTAACACAAATATAGCGTTCGGAGCGGGTCGAAGGAAAATTGTGAGTTTTGATAGCGATACTTGCGATCGGGCTAATATAGCGGTTCGATCGCGTGGTGAGGTATGCCCTATGCCCTATGCCCTATGCCCTATGCCCTATGCCCGCGGGCCAGATAGTACCTCATGTTACGCTCGAAAGGCTATATGTCCGTTTATCAAATTCACTCTACACTCAAACTATCGATTTAGCCCTCAATTAAAGCTTACATACCCGGCGGGAGTGAAACAATTTCAAACCAATACTCACATAAAGTCTTCATTACTTCAAGCAATCCTTCAAAAGTGACTGGTTTGGATATGAAAGAATTGGCACCCAAGCGGTAGCAAAGCAAGATATCTCCGCTGCGGTGCGAAGTTGTGAGGATTACAACCGGAATTTTTTGCAAATGGGGGTCAGATCTGATCGAAGTTAGTGTTTCTCGCCCGTCAAGCCTCGGCATATTCAGATCCAAAAGTATCAGGTCTGGCTGGTGCCAATTGCTACTACCAACATATTGACCGCGACGGTACAAATACTCTAGCACTTCTTCTCCATTTTCCACAAATTTGCTCCTAATTCCTAATCGAACTTCTCGCAGTGCTTCCTCCACCAAAAAGCGCGTGTCCTCGTCATCATTTGCTATTAAAAGAGTAAATTTTTTCTTTTTATAATTCACGCCTTTGCCTCACTAAGAACAGCTTTTGGGAGGGGGCGGGACTTTGATCCGTGTCTGAGCGCATGCAAAGCATCTCTTGCCATCATCCGGCAAATCTGGCTCAGAATACTAACTTTGTGTTGCAGCAATTTACGGTTTTTGTCTATTTGCAAAGGTTTGCGAATCATGCTTGTTTCACTTGGCAGTCTGTCCGAGAATCGGCAAACCGCAAAGACATCACAAATCCTTGTCCGCGAACTACTAGGGAAACTACTGCATCCCAAAGCAAGATGCTCTGGATACAGTTGAAAAAAACTGACAAGTCTTACGAGCACCGCTGATTTATAAATTGTATAAGGATCGAGCTAATACATTTATCCTGATAGATTTTTAGCTCGATGTCATCAGTGAATATGCTACACTTTATAAGCAGTTTTGTAAAGAAAAGATAAAGATATTTAAAGCTTAAGTAAAGGACGGGTGACTGCTCCAGGCGGAGTGCTCACTTCACTTTGGTATAGGAATAGAAAAATAAAAAGTCGAGCCTCGATTGGGTTCTGATTCTACCCAAAGGCGACCGCCATGCCGCTCGACAATTCTTTGACAAATCGCTAAACCGATACCAGTTCCAGAATACTGTTTTTGGCTGTGCAAGCGCTGAAAAAGCTGAAAAATTCGCGGATGGTACTGTTCGGCAATCCCAATACCGTTGTCCTGCACAGAAAACACCCAGCTATCCCCCTGACGCGAAGCGCCCACATGCACCACCGGCGCCTCGCTGCTGCGGTACTTAATAGCGTTGCCAATTAAATTTTGAAACAGTTGCAGCAGTTGAAAACTGTCACCTCTTACCCTTGGCAAATCGCCCCTAGTAACAGAAGCTCGATCTTGGCGGATGGCCAACTGCAAATTAGCGCAAGCATCCTCAAAAACCAGATTGCAATCTATCACATCAAAAGGTTTCTCACTGCGACCTACCCGCGAATATTCCAGCAAATCATCAATCAGTGCCTGCATCCGCTCGCAAGAGTTAACAATATTGCGGATAAATTTATTGCCTTGGGCATCAAGTTGGTTGTGACAGCGCTTTTGTAATAGTTGAGCGTAGCCCGCAATCGTGCTCAAAGGCGCTTGTAAATCGTGAGAAGCCACGTAGGAAAACTGTTCGAGTTCGGCATTAGAACGAGTTAATTCTTGAGCGTAGCGGGTTTGAGTGTCTAAACTCGCTTGCAGCAGTTCTTGTACCAGCTTGCGCTCGGAAATATCCTCGATAGCACAAACCAAATACTGCGGCGTCCCATTGGCATCGCGCATTGCCGAAACAGTAACATTCGCCCAGCGCACTGCCTCATCTTTGCAGACCAAACGCTTTTCCAGAGAAAAAGTTTGAATGTTCCCGGATAACAGCGAACTCACGTATTCTCTGTCAGCTTCGATGTCATCCGGGTGAGTAATTGCCTGCCAATTTTTCTGCAACAATTCCGATTCTGCATAGCGGACAATTTGGCAAAATCCGGGATTTACCCGTATAAATTGACCGCAAAGCGCGGTTTTAGCTATGCCGACCGCAGCTTGCTCGAATATGGCGCGGAAGCGTTCTTCGCTGTCTCGCAGGGCAATTTCTGCTCGTTTGCGATCGGTGATGTTGCGAAATGTTACTGCCAGGCCATCGTTTAACTTTACCGCAACAATGTGCAGCCAAACAATTGTATCTCCCTCAGGTTCGTAAGAAAATTCTCGGTCTACAGTTTCTCCTGTTTCTACTACAGAAACATACAAATCAAATAACCCGTTATTGCGAAATTGGGAAAGTTCTGCCAACAAATTCTTGCCAACTATCTCATTTAATAGCAGACCATAAAATTTTTCTGCAGCAGGGTTGATCAGCAGCCACTGGAAATCCACAATATTTCCCTCACTGTTACGGACAGCAGAATAAGCCACTACACTGTCTAAGGAACTATTTAATATGCTAGCCAGCAGCGATTGCGACTGTTGCAGTTGATAATTTTGCTCTTTTAATTGCTGTTGCAGTTTTTGCAAGCCGACTTGCTTATCGATGCGCGCTAAAACTTCTTCTACTTGAAATGGTTTAGTAATATAGTCGGCGCCCCCAACTCTAAAAGCTTGTAATTTATCGTTCATTTCATCTAATACGCTTAAAAAAATTACCGGAATTTGTTCGGTTTCCGCTGTCGCTTTCAGTCTCCGACAAACTTCATAACCGTTCATTTCCGGCATTCTAATGTCGAGCAAAATTAAATCGGGGCAATGGACGATCGCCAGATTCAACGCCAGTTGACCGCAAATAGCTCGGTAAACTTGATACCCCTGGGCTGTTAGCAGCTTGGATAAGAACCGCAGATTGCTCGGTTGGTCATCAACCACCAATACTTTAATTTGGCTATTATCCATTTATTTTAAACTCGATTGAGTTAAATCCATTATCTTGTCGAGTCGGTAATCAGTAAGTAAATCTTTTAAAGCATGAGCTAAAGTTGGATGACTTTCCCAAATGCGATCGACAATTTCAATCGCCAGCTCTTCATTAACATCATTAGCTGCCTCGTATAGTTCCTGCACCCAACTTTGAGGCATCTGGGCCAGCAGCCCTCCGAAAAATGAATCGGGTTTTTCGCTCACAAAATAACGCCCTAAACCCCCGACTGGAAGCCTGGGCAACTCTTGATAAACATAGCGCACTCCCAAGTAGCAAGCCATCTTATCAAACAGGATTTGTTCTTGAAAAGGTTTTCGCACAAAATCGTCGCAACCTGCCGCAATAATTTCGCCTTTTCTTTCCTCAAAAGTGCTAGCAGTCAGAGCAATAATTACAGTTCGCCGCTGAGTTTGTTTCTCTTTAGCTCTAATTTGTCTGACAGCTTCAAAACCGTCCATTACTGGCATTCGTGTATCCAGCCAAATTAAATGAGGCTGCCAACTTTCCCAAATTTCAATACCTTGGTGGCCGTTTTCCGCTTCTCGGACTTCAAAACCAATTGGTTGCAGCATTTTAACCAGCAGCCGCCGATTTTCTTGATTGTCGTCAATTGCTAAAATCCGATAAATCGGTTGATCTGCTTCTAATCCGATCGCCCGCTGCAATGTTGGGACTGTTATTTCAGACGAAGTAGCGGGAAATACTCGGATATTAAATTTAAAACTCGTTCCCTCACCTAAAACACTTTTAATCCCAATATCTCCGCCCATGATCTGCACATACTTTTTAGTAATTGTCAAACCCAATCCCGTACCGTCAGCCGCGTTTCTGCCTGCTTCAGTTTGCACGAAAGCATCAAATAAAGTATCAATTTCGGCTGCTGCTATACCAACTCCCGTATCTTCAACTTCAAACAAAATTAAAAATGGCTCGCCCGAGGTAGAGTTAGGATAAATTGCCGATTCGGCGAGATGCTGCTTGCTTTCCACGCTCACGCGCAGGCAGATCCGGCCGCCGTCGAGAGTAAATTTTATGGCATTTCCCAGCAGGTTAATTAAGCAGACGCGCAGCTTTTTTTCGTCAGTTTTTATAGATTGGGGAACATTCGTCTCCACGAAAAATTTTAGTTGCAAATTCTTAGTTTCAGCTTTGATTTGAAACATCCCTTCGAGAGTGTCAAGAAGTTGATAAAGGTCAAAGCTGCGTTCATCTAAGGCAATTATCCCTGCTTCTATTTTCGACAAGTCTAAAACATCGTTAATTAGTTCCAGCAAATGTTGACCGCTGCGGTTAATAATTCGGAGATTTTCGAGATTTTCGTCGCCCAGGAAAGAGTCGCGGCTCATGACTTCGGTAAAACCCAGGATAGCGTTCAGGGGAGTCCGCAATTCGTGGCTCATGTTGGCAACGAATTGACTTTTTGCGAGCGATGCAGCCGCCGCGGCTTCTTCAGCTTTTTTGCGTTCTATTATTTCTTGTTGCAGTTCGGTATTGCGATCGAGCAATTGTTTTTTCAGTCTTTGGATAGTTAGTTGGTGTTCGATTCTAGCTAATACTTCTGCTACATGAAATGGTTTTGTGATAAAATCCACACCTCCAACTTGAAAGGCGGTTACTTTGTCCAATACTTCATCTAAAGCGCTGATAAAAATAACGGGAATTTCTGATGTTTTCGGATCTGCCTTGAGCTGCATGCAGACTTCGTAGCCGTCCATTTCCGGCATTTTGATGTCGAGCAAAATCAGGTCTGGAGAACCCGCTCGCGCCGCTCTGATTGCCATTTTGCCGTTAATTACGCCCCGAACTTTGTAGCCGCGATCCAACAGCGTTGCTGATAAAACTTGCAAATTTTCTGGAGTATCGTCAACAATTAATATGTTGCCTTTATTCTCTTCTGTTTTATTGCTGGTCATTGAGGGCTATTTTGTGTTAAATTGAGAATAATTGAGATTATGAAAACTGGTTAAATAGTCATTATAGCACTCCCTCCTGAATCAACTACTTTTATATTTACATAACTTATAACAGTAGAGATTTTAGATTTTAGATTTTAGATGTGGGAATGGCTGATGATTGCCAGGGTTGAGAGCTTGGCTACAGGTAAATTAGCCGATCGCCCGCAGACAATTTTACAAATAGTCGATCGACCTCAATCATCAATCATCCCGAACCCGCCCCTCGCACCTCGAACCTCCACATCCATCCCTTAAACCCGTGATACAATCCGTTGCCGAACTTCCTTCAAAAATTTCTAAACTCCTCAATCAAATCGATAATCCGATCGCACCGGAAGTTATTCGCCAAATCCGCGATCGCCCTACTAAAATCAGCATTAATCGGAGGAATCAACAACAGCAGCCGAAAAATCTCCTCGTTATCAACCGCATCCGCCGCCGCGTACAATTCATCAACCCATTCAGCAGGCATAGCTTCAAAAAATGAAGCATTGAGCGTCAAAGGAAAATCAGCCGTTTCAGTTCCCCCAGAAACCTCACCCGACGCCACAGGTTCAGAACTTGGCGAAGCTTCTCGATCGTAAACATAGCGGACTCCCAAATACTTAGCCATCTTTTCCAGAATCACTTGCTCCCGAAAAGGCTTCGCTACAAAATCATCGCAACCAGCAGACAAAATCAGTGATCGATCCTCATCAAAAGCACTTGCCGTCAGAGCAATAATCACCGTTGCTTGACCTTTCAAATGTGCTTTAATCTGTTTAGTAGCTTCATAGCCGTCCATCACCGGCATCCGCATATCCATCCAAATCAAATGAGGTTCCCAACTCGACCACACTTCCACAGCTTCAACGCCATTTTCAGCGTCCTGCACAGCAAACCCGAGGGATGTCAGCATTCTGACCAACAGCAAGCGGCTTTCCAGGCGATCGTCAACAGCTAAAATGCGGTATTCCGGCTGTCCGGGTGCCAGACTCACAACCCGACGAGCGGTTTGAGCCACCTGAATTTCCACTGCATTAGGGAGCGAAACTTTAACATCAAATCGAAAAATGCTGCCGCGACCGACGCTGCTTGTCACAGTTATTTTTCCTCCCATTAAATGCAGGAATTGTTCGCTGATAGGCAAGCCCAAACCAGTTCCTTCTTGAGCTTTTCTCCCAGTTTCTGTTTGTGCAAAAGGTTTAAACAACTTGTCCATTTCTGCCACAGAAATTCCCAACCCCGTATCTTCAACTTCAAATAGTAAGCAGCAAGTGTTATTTAGCCCAATCTCTCCGTCATTTTCATTAGCCAACAGCTCATGTTTAATTCTCAAATTAACACCACCTTCCGCCGTAAACTTAATAGCATTTCCCACTACATTAATCAATACTTGGCGCAACTTGCTTTCGTCTGTTTCTACGTATTGAGGTAAGTCGGGCGTGGAATCAAAAATTAACTGCAACCCTTTTTTTTCGGCTTGCAGTTTCAGCATATCTTCAGTATTTTTTAGCATTTTATGCAAGTCGAACGTGCTGTTATTAACCGTCACCAGCCCGACTTCAATTTTTGACATTTGCAGAATATTGTTGATCAGCTCGAGCAAATGTTCCCCGCTGCGGCTAATAATTCCTAAGTATTGCTGTTGGTCAGCACCGAGGGCTGCGGAGCGAGCCAGCAGTTGCGTGAAACCGAGAATTGCGTTGAGGGGAGTTCGCAATTCGTGGCTCATATTCGAGAGGAATTCACTTTTCGCCCTGTTGGCTCTGTCGGCTTCTTCTTTAGCTTTTTGCAGGGCTATTCCTGCTTGTTTCCGCTCAGTAATATCGCTAGTCGTGCCAGTTGTGCCAGTAATGTTTCCTTCTGCGTCGAAGCGCGCGATCGCCTTCGTATTTACATCAATCAATCTGCCGTCTTTTCCTAATACTATACTTTCGTACTGAAACACAGCATCTCCCGTCAGCAAGCACTGCTGAAGTTCCCAGCTCCGGTCTATTTGTCCTGGCGCTAAGAAATCCCTAAAATAACAGCCGATCATTTCTTCAGGCTCGTAACCGTAGATTTGTTTAACCGCTTGGTTCACAAAAGTAATATGTCCTTCAGCATCGCAAGACCAAATAATATCTTGGGAAGTTTCAACTAAATGGCGGTATTTTTCTTCGCTCTCTGCTAGAGCTATCTCTGCCAGCTTGCGGGGGGTAATGTCCATCAAAGTTGTGAAGAGTTTTGTCACTTGCCCTTGTTGGTTGACAACTGCTTCTCCTCTGGCTTCAATGTAGCGGATGAAGCCACCTTCACTTGTTTGTGACGGGCAATTATCGGCAGCAATTGTCGGTTCCCGCCGCAGAATTCGATATTCCAAACTGTAGGATTGCCCGCTAGCAATCGCAGCGTCGATAGTTGTTTGCCACTTCTGTCGATCGTCCGGATGCACGTATTGCGAAAACTCAGTTAGTGTTGGCGGCACCTGGGTTGAATCGAGTCCGAAAATCCGAGATAATTCTTTCGACCAAGTAGTTGTGTTAGCCGAGAAATCGCATTCCCAATTGCCGACGCGGGCGATTCTTTGCGCTGCTGCTAAAGAAGCCGCTACAGATCGGAGTTTTTCTTCCGCTAATTTGCGATCGCTAATATCTTGAATCACAGAAATCACCGAAGTTTCGCCATGAATGTCAATGATTTCTGCTGACAGCAGCCCGGTTCTGAGTGCCCCACTTTTAGTGCGAAAATTAAATTCGTAGTTGAGAACTTTTTTTTTCTCGTCTAACATTGTCAACAACTTGGCGCGGGCTTCTTTACTTTCCCAAAGATTCAAATCAAGCGCCGTGCGATCCATAATTTCTGCGGACGAATAACCGGTTGTCTGGCAAAAAGCATCATTAATTTCTAAATAACGACCATCTTTAAGTCTGGTAATAGTAATCGGATTGGGAGAGGAACGAAAAGCTTTGGCAAACTTTTCCTCAGACAAGCGTAGTTGTGCAGTCCGCTCCTCCACTACAGTTTCCAATTCTTGATTCAGCTTTTGGAGTTGAGCGTTTTGTTCCGCTAATTGCTTCTCCATAAAATAGCTATTGACCGCTTCTTTCACAGTCAATTTCAAATCTTCTGACTGCCAAGGCTTCGATATGTAGCGGTACAATTTAGCATATTTAATAGTATTCGCCACTGCTTCGAGGTCTGCTTGCCCCGTCAGGAGAATTTTGATAGTTTTTGGCGAAATTCTGTGAATCTGCTTCAGCAATTCGTCTCCTTTGATATGGGGCATCAGATAGTCGGAAATTACTGCCACGATTTCGCAGCCCTCTGCCAGCAATTCCTCGATTAGCTCTAAAGCATCTTCGCCGCCTTCAGCGGTTTCTAATAAGTGTTCTTCTCCCAGGGCTTTTTTTAACTCAATTTTCAAACTTTCAAGAATTATCGGTTCGTCATCCACGCAAATAATCACAGGTTTATTGTTCATATTTTTGCCAAACCCGATTTTAGAGTTTCTACTAATTCTTTGCGATCCCACGGCTTGTACAAACAGCGGTGCAAGTTTGCTTGCTCTTTCACCCGTGATATTGCTACTTCGTCGGCTTGCCCGGTCAGCATGACTTTCACAATCTTGGGATATTTTTGGTGAACCCGAATCAAAAATTCATCTCCTTTAATACCTGGCATTAACCAGTCAGATACTATGACAAAAATATCACTTTCATCTTCTTCTTGAATTTCCTCGATAATTTCCAGAGCTTCATCTGCATTTTCGGCTACTTCATAGAGGTAAGCATCCCCAAATTCTTTTTTTAGTTGAATTTTTAAACTGTTTAAGACCACAACTTCATCGTCAACGCACAAAATTACTGGTTTTGGCATAAAACTTTACTTCTCTTTAATTTTAAAATTGGGGGTATTTCCCCATTTTTTTAATTGCTATCCGGGATTCCGATGGGCAAGGATATAGTAAATTTTGTTTTACCGGGAACGCTCTCTACTTGCAGTTCACCTTGGTGTTTTTCCAGAATTTTCTGAACTATATCCAATCCCAAACCGCTGCCTTCTCCTGGAGGTTTGGTCGTGAAAAACGGCTCAAAAATTCTCGGCATAATCTCTGGGGGAATGCCTTGGCCACTGTCGGTAATACTGACTAATATTACGTTATCTTGGTGTTTGACATCAATTTTCAACACTCCTTTGTGGCCCATCGCTTGTAAAGCATTGTGAAGCAAATTCGTCCAAACTTGATTGAGCTCATCAGGATAGCATAGCACAGAGGGCAAATTAGTACCATAGTTTCTGACTACTTCCACACCGTGTTTGATTTGGTAGTGGTAAAGCGTTAAAACCGTCTCAATACCGTCGGTAATATTAGCGAGAACCTTGGAACCAGACTGGTCGTAACGAGAGTAGCTTTTCAAAGCAAAAACGATTTTAGCTGCCCTATCTGTGGCTGTAGCAATATTTTTAGTGCTTTTTTGTACCGTAGCGAATTGGTAGACGGTTTGTAAAATATTTTGACTTTTGCTGTCTTTCAACAAAGGTAAAAAAGTTTCTAAATTGCAGAGACCAATATCTAATAATGTACAAGCCAGGCTGTCGGCCTTATCAATTTTTTCTGATTCTAATTGCCGCTGCAATTCTTTTTTCAACTGACGTTTTTCTTTACTAGATAAGGTGTCTGTTTCTTGGCTTGACTTGTGCAGCAGCGCAAAAAAATCCTGCTGCCTTTCCGGGGATAGTTGCTGGAAAAATATCGGCAACTGCTGCAATTGTTCGGTCCAGAAGTCGGCGATGTTCTGCACCGAGGATCGAATCGCCCCTAAAGGAGAATTGATTTCGTGAGCAACTCCGGCAATTAGCTGTCCGAGGGCTGCCATTTTTTCTGATTGAATCAGTTCTTTTTGAGTGCGCTTCAGTTCTTCCAAGGTATGAAATAATTCTGCATTTTTTTTGCACAGCGCTGACTCGGCTATTTTGCGGGCGCTGATGTTGCGGGCCACCCAAATCACTGCATCTTTCGAGAAGATAGAAATGCAGGCAGAAAACCAAACTTCGCGGTCGCCAACTCTTAAGCTGTAGTCAAAATTGAGCGTTTGTTGCGTCTCTAACACCTGCTGAACTAACACCCACCAATTATCCGGGTTGTTGTCGTCAAAAAAATGTTCTATCGTCAGGCTGACTAGATCGCAATCCGGCTCAACCAACGCAGCCGTATTTGTAGGCAAAACTTCTATATTGCCCTGCTTGTCTAGCACGAAA
Organism: Microcoleus sp. AR_TQ3_B6; assembly: GCF_036702785.1. Lineage (NCBI taxonomy): Bacteria > Bacillati > Cyanobacteriota > Cyanophyceae > Oscillatoriales > Microcoleaceae > Microcoleus > Microcoleus sp. AR_TQ3_B6. The sequence goes on from NZ_JAUBVJ010000124.1 coordinate 11,841, forward strand.
ACGATGTCGGTCATCGCTTCAAAAACGGCGCGCACTTTGCTTTCAGAAAACTGCAATTTTTTTTCTAGCAATTGGCGATCGCTAATTTCTTGCTGCAATTCTTCATTGCTGGCTGCTAGTTGAACCGTGCGGTATTGAACTCGCTGTTCGAGTTCGGTGTTGAGGCGGCGGACTTCAGCTTCAGCGGTGGCGCGGTCTTGTATTTCCTTTTTTAACTGATTGTTAGCATTAATTAATTCTAAAGTTTGCTGTTTAGTTTCTTCTTCTAAACTTTTATTTAAAAGCCTCAACTGTTCCTCTACTGCGGTTCTCCGAAGTGCTTCCTTTTGCAATTCTTCGTTCACTTTTTTTAACTCCTGGAGCTTTTCGGCAACTGTTTCCTGCAAAAGCTCGACATTCGCTTGCATTTCTATCGGATCTAAGGCTTGCAGCAGGGTACTTTGGGTGATAATTCCGGCTAAATATCCTCCCTCGTCCACCACCACCAAGCGCCGGATGCGGTGCTGCTGCATGAACTGGTGAGCCTGCCACAATGTGGCTTTTACCTGCAGCTGCATCAGGGGAAAACTCATGGCGGCGGCGGCAGGAGTGCCGGCGAAATCAAGTCCAGAAACTTGGAATTTAACAATGTCGCTTTCTGTAATTATGCCCACAGGTTTCTGATGTTTGTTGTCGCTGTCAGTGCAAATGATTGTGCAGCTTTGGCGCTCGGTTGTCATCTGTTTTGCGACTTCTAAAACCGAGGTGCTAGTTGAAGTAACTATTACTTCTGTCGTCATAATTTCTTCGGCGCGCCACATTTTCAGCAAGTCGCCCGGTTTCAGGATTTGACGGATGCTTTCGCAGGTGATGGCGCCTAGCAAGTTTCCGCCTTCGTCCGTGAGGGGCAAGTGACGGATTTTTTTCGATCGCAATATGCTCAATACCCTGAAGATATTCCCCGCTTTATCTAGGTTCAGGGCGATCGGGTTTTCAGTCATTACCTCAGAAATTGCCACCCCTGCTAGCGGTATTTCGCTAGCAGTTATTTTCACAACATCGCGCTCTGTAAAAATTCCGAGCAGTTGCTGGTCCTGAGCGATTAAAATGCAACTGGCGCTCGCCTGAGTCATGGCCGCGATAGCGACTTTCAAAGGTGTTTCTGGAGGCACCACCGGGGGTTTGGGGTCGATCGCCTGTTCTAGCAAGCTTTGGGTATCAGAAACTGTGGTTGACATGGGCAAATCAAGGGGGATAGATGCAGGCGGAACCGGCAATTAATACCATTTTAGATTTCAGATTTTACAGTGGCGGCACCCTGAGCGCAATCGAAGTTTGACATCGGCCTAGAGTTGCATTTTTAGTCGCGCATCGGTATGATTTTTATTGCTATAGCGCTAAACGGCGATCGGGATTGACACATTAAAAGTCCTTTGACCTATAACTGACGCTACTTCTATTTTAACCGAATGTTTTTCCACAAATTTTTTAACAATATCCCGTCCCAACCTGCTGCGTTCGTTGGCCTTTTTTGTGGTAAAGAACCGCTCCAAGATTCCCGGCAAAATCTCCGGGGAAATCCCCTTGCCCCTATCCGTGACGGCCAAGAGCAGGAGCTGATTTTTATCTATCACCCCTACTGTTAAAACTATGCAATTGTCCATTGCCTGAATAACATTGTAAATCCGATTAGTCCAAACTTGATTTACTGCGCCTGGATAGCACAGCAATTCAGCGAGTCGGTTTTGATAATTTCTGGCAAGTCCTACTCTGTATTTTAGTTAGTTGTAAAAAAGAGTTAATATAGTTTCACTGCCGTCATTAATATTGGCAATTACCTTTTTTGCCGTACAGTTAGAGCGAGATTAAAAAAAAAGCAAAAACAACTTTTGCTGGTCTATCTGTAGCAGTGGCAGCCGATGCTCTTCTTGGCTTGTGGATAAAGTGCAGGGAATATCTGCCTGACTCAGGCTGTTAAGCACCGCTTGATAAAATATTTGATTGCCCTGCAAGTTTATTGATTGTTTGAGGAAAATCACTTTGCCGGCAATTGTAAATAATAACCCTGCCTTTGTGCGCCAGCATTCAAGGCAGGGTTATTATTGAGTATTCCGAATTCTCAACGTTGACACTCAAGGGAGCCAAAGCCGCGCTGGATTCTTGAATCGATCGACTGCGACCCTCAAAGGCATTGTCAAGGTGCCTCTTTACGCTCAAAACAACTGACTTTCGTCGCTGCAATTGCGCTTACTTTTGATATAGAGATTTGCTTTCGGAGTCCATCACTCAGCCTGTTAGGTGCGCTCAACAATTCACTATCACTCGTTCAACAGGCTACGGCAATACCGAGACGAGCTAAATCAGGAGTTTCACCTTATTAAATTGTTTCGGCACGCAGACAGTTATTCTTACTTGCTCCTCAACTATAGCAAAAGATTAATGGGCAATAAATTCCCTCGCATCCTCTTTCCTCAAGGGGGCCCAAGGCACTCAGCTTCCAGGCTACTCTATTATTGTTGTGAAGCGAGCCCGCTGCAGCCGGATTCGGCTGCAGACGAGTACACTACTCGCCCAATCGAGTTATTTTAGCGCTGCGTTCTGCCAACATCAACAGTACATAAATAGTCATTACATAGCCGGCGGCCAGAATGGGAATAATTAGAGGAATATCGCGATAAATCATAATTAGAACCAAAAGTCAAGGACTAGGGGGAGGAGGAGGACAAGTTCAAGACCTACTACATTAAGTCAGCACGCAAGACCATGCCTTGGTTCTGAAGGCTGCTTTTCCATATCAAGCCTGCGGGAACATTTAGGCGTTCCCGGTCAATAATGATTTACTGCTTTACAGATGCTTAAACAGCCTAAAACCATCCACTTTAGCTGCTTGGAGCTACCGTGCATATAAGATGCGCTAGTCTTAACTCCTGAAAAATTTTAGCCACGAGGAACTAAAAATCTGTACCAGAAATTTTCGCTGCGATCGACTAACTAGGCTGGCTCTAAGAAACTCTTACAGGCTCCTAGAAGCTACCTGCCAGTCTGGCTGTACTTAATGTATAGAATTGTTTAAATCCTTAACTCCTATAATAGCACAGGGTTTCTGGGATTTAGAGATTTTTGGGCAATGTCCTTAACAATTCTATACAATAGGAGCAACCCCTGTGGCAGCCGGCTACTCGCCTCTGGCAGTCGCGTGACTCGGATCGGGCTGCAGATGACAAATAACTGCCGATCGCCTAGATTTTTCTTTCGTATTGCAGAGAATTACCTTAAAATAAAGATATGATATGTAAAATTTTGTTACTTTACCGCTTGAGTCGGCGTATCCATGATCTCTAGCACTCTCCTATTTTCCTCGGTTGAAGAAGACCTGCGACTGTTGACAGAAAACTTAAAACAGTTAGTGGGTGCCCGCCATCCCATATTGTACGCGGCTGCAGAATACTTATTCGGCACAAAGGGAAAACGGGTGAGACCCGCAATCGTCCTGTTAATAGCCCGGACAACTATGCCCGATCGCCCAATCACAGAAAAACACCGCCGCCTCGCTGAAATCACGGAAATGATCCATACAGCAAGTTTGGTTCACGACGACGTGGTGGACGAGTCGGATCTGCGGCGGGGAGTACCGACGGTACACAGTCGGTTTAACAACCGAGTGGCAGTATTGGCGGGAGATTTTCTGTTTGCTCAATCTTCCTGGCATTTGGCAAATCTGGACAACCTGCCAGTAGTCAAACTGCTTTCGGAAGTGATTATGGATTTAGCGGAGGGGGAAATTCAACAGGGACTAAATGGATTTGACACCAGCTTGTCGATCGAAGCGTACCTCGAAAAAAGTTACTACAAAACAGCGTCTTTAATCGCCAACAGTTCTAAAGCAGCCGGCTGTCTGAGCGAGGTTTCAGCGGAAATAGCAGACGATTTGTACAACTACGGGCGCAATATAGGTTTAGCCTTTCAAATAGTAGATGATATATTAGATTTCACCGCTTCAACAGAAACTTTGGGGAAACCCGCAGGCTCGGATCTCAGAAGCGGGAATCTGACAGCGCCAGCCCTATTTTGCCTAGAAGAAAAGCCTTACTTGGAAGTTCTCATAGAACGCGAGTTCGCCGAAGAAGGAGATATAGAGCAGGCTCTGACATTGGTAGAAGATTCTAAAGGCATAGAGCGATCGCGAGAACTAGCTACCCATCACGCACAGAAAGCCGTCGAATACTTAGCTTCGCTGCCGCATTCAGAGTCCCGCCAAGCTTTGATTGACTTGGCAGATTACGTTTTGAGCCGACTTTATTAGAGGTGAAAAAGTTACATACACTTTACGAGGAATTGGTAATGGGGAATTGGTAGTGGGGAATGGCAATGAGTAATGCCCGGTGCCCGATGCCCAATGTATAATGCCCTATTGCCAATTAATAGGAAATTGAGTTGTTTAAGCAATATCCGGCGGTGGAGCCGATCGATACTGTTGCAAGTAAACGCTAATTAAATTCTGCACTTGCTCGCGAGGGATTTCGGTTCCGACTTCCTGATTGCCGGGACTTTCAAAAAAAACAATGCTGTCGAGACCTTCAAGAGCTATCATCTGAAATAAAATGTGAGTGACAGGCAAAAGCACCGGTCTGAGGCGATCGCCCCCTGCAGCCGCAGCCTGCGACGCATCTTTAAGACTGGTCCAAGCATAAATCACCTTCTTCTCCCGTCCTGGTTCCTTGAGATTGCTCAAAACCACGATCGCCCAACTTTGGTCTACCGCTTGCAGGATCGAGTATTCGAGGTGCTGTAGCTGTTGGGCAAGTAACACCAGGGCAGGGGCGATCGCCTGTAAGATTTGTGGCGTCGAACCGTCGCGCGGAGCTTTTTCGATCAATGCTTGAATCTGTTGGTCTAAATCCATCAGTCAGTTCTTTGATATCTAAAATTAAAAATTTCGGGTTAGCAGGTGCGCGTCCAAGTATATATTACCCAGCACTGGCCCATAGAAATAGTACGCCATGTGGGGAACGAGCGTCTCGATCGCCAGCGGGCCGGGAAAACGGAACTAGGCACTGGATTCCCCGCCTTCTAAAAAACAGACTTGCCACATCAAGCTATTTCCACTATAGTTCAATACGGTTTAGTTAAGGCTCACATAGTAGTAAAGTAGAGATTATATACAAAAATGGAAATAAAGTACAGTACATCTTAAAGAATGTTCATTAGTCTCTCCCAATATCCAAAGTACCGAGATATTTAAAGCCATACAGATAGAGATGACCGCATCTGCAATCGCCTATTCGATTGCGAAAACGAAGGTTGAAGAGAAACATCATCGCGCCTTGCCAGCACAACTGATAGTGTGTCTGGTCATAGCAATGAGCCTGTGGTCAAAAGATTCAATGCGGGAGCTACTAAAAAATCTGATTGATGGTCTTAATGAAGCATAGGTAAAAATTGGTAAGAATTAACGTATCCTTTGTAAATCAGCCATTACCCAACCCCGACCGAGATTAGGATCGGGCGTGCTCAGAGAGTTATTTCATCAGGAGCGTGCGACCAATGCCTACGGTAGAAACAATAGGAGCTTTCATAAATAAACTCAGAATCGTAGTGATAGATGGGACTTGCTTAGATATCCTACATATTGATGAATAATCCATAATTTTTGGTCGGTCAAGGAAGTAGTCCAGGTACAAGATCCGCATTTCCATGCATCTAGATTACTCATTTTAGTAGAAGCAGAAACACATTTAATCTTTGATGCCTTAATCTGTCCATATAAAATAGGAGAGAAAATAAGAGCGTTAAAGTTGTGACGGTCAGTCACAGAAGAAATGTTTTTGATGTGGGATAGAGGAGTGACGATCGCATTTGTGTCAAGTGTGGCGCTGTTTTCTTTTTTTTTGCCGTTTTTACGAATATGGGCCGATTTGCACTCGCTTTCATTGCATGGGGATTCCTCCTATTCATACTCTAATTATGCAAGACTAAATATTTGATATTTGGAATAACCTATTAATGGCAATTTCCGAGAAAGAGGCAAATTCCCGTTAACATCGTGTTTGGATAAATTGCGGCAGTTCGAGGAAATTGCTGGTTATATTGTGCAAGGGCGGTGTTTTGACACGGGATTGGCGGAGGTTGGCCGGCAAACACTCATTAATTTTGCCATCTCCGGTGGGTCGATCGGCTAATCACCCTTAAAATTGAGCCTGACAGCTCACAACTATCCAAAATCCCCATCTAATCGTAATTTGGTGGCGCCACGTGCCCCGACAGCGGATTTTTGCCCGCAATGTCATCAAAAAAGTTTAACCGTAGGGTGCCGATCACCAGCCCTGTCTGGCGTGTTAAATCTGAGCCGCATAAAAAGCAGAAAACGGCTATTTCACGTTCGGATTTTTCAGACGTAAAGCAATAAAAACTGCTTAGGAATGAGAATTAAATAACTTCCACTCTTGAAAGTGGGATGGGCGTCCCGCCCGTCCTTTTTGGACGGGCGGG
>NZ_JAUBVJ010000125.1:0-17946 GCF_036702785.1 Microcoleus sp. AR_TQ3_B6
AAGGTGGTACCCGCCACGTGATTTATCCGTGGAATCAATCCCAATTCGCAAATCTCAAATCCTCAAGAAAGAGCATTGATCCGTGGGGTCAATCTAAAATCTAAAATCTCAAATCTAAAATCGATTGACTGATGACTAATGACGGGCGGGTCAAAAAAATGAAAATTGCCCGCTATTATTGTTGGCCTCCGGATTCGACTTTACGCCCAACTCCAGAAGCGGGGATTTGATATCATTCCGGCGCAGCGGGAATTGATAGGATATTAGGTCCGGTCAATTACCGCCAATAAAATAGGGTTGTAGTGACGAATGCAAGTCCTCATAAAAATTAGAGGACTTGGATTCATCACTACAAACGCGAACTCGGTTATTCTACAGGGCTAGATAGGAGAAACCGGGTCTATTTCAAAAACAACCAAGCCAGAAAAGGGTGCAGCTATATGTTTCAGAAACTGGGTTTCTCTCAAAAACCAAAACGGTTACACTTTAGCAACCTCCCTCGCTAAATCCATTACCCCACCGCCAGCCTCTACCTTAGCAATATCTAACAAAGTCTTCAAAACCGAATCGGGATTCAAACTAATCGAATCAATTCCCAACTGAACCAAGAAACGAGCAAACTCAGGATAATCGCTGGGCGCTTGACCGCAAATCCCAATCTTGCGATCGTACTTCTTCGCCGCTTTAATGGCAATTTCTACCATTCGCTTGACAGCTTCATTCCGTTCGTCAAAGATGTGCGCGACCAAAGCAGAATCCCGGTCTAATCCTAATGTTAGCTGAGTTAAATCGTTAGAGCCGATCGAGAATCCGTCAAAAACTTGCGCGAATTCGTCAGCAAATATGACATTGCTCGGCAATTCGCACATCACATACACTTGCAAGCCGTTTTCGCCCTTGACTAAACCGTGTTTTGCCATCTCGGCCAACACTTTCCGCCCTTCCTCGGGGGTGCGACAAAATGGAATCATCGGAATCACATTTGTCAAGCCCATTTCGTCGCGAACTCGCTTCAATGCTTGGCATTCCAAAGCGTAAGCTTCGCGGTAATTCGGGTCGTAATAGCGAGACGCGCCGCGCCACCCGATCATCGGGTTTTCTTCCTTGGGTTCAAACTGCCGTCCTCCCAAAAGGTTAGCATATTCGTTGCTCTTGAAATCGCTCATCCGCACGATGACTGGATTTGGATAAAATGCGGCGGCAATTGTGGCAATTCCGTGGGCTAGTTTGTCGGTGAAGAAATCGGGTTTGTGTTGGTAAAGGGCTGTCAGTTGTGCAATTTCTTCCTTGACTGAGGTATCTGCCAATTCGTCAAAGTGAATCAGTGCTAGCGGGTGTGCTTTAATGTGATTGGCAATAATGAATTCCAGCCGCGCCAAGCCTACGCCGTCGCAAGGAATTGCTGACAAACCAAAAGCTTCTTCGGGATTTCCCACATTCATTAAAATTTGAGTGCGGGTGCGGGGCAAATTCTCGATCGCAGTTTCTTGAATTTCAAAAGGAACCAAACCGGCATAAACTTTGCCTTCGTCTCCTTCCGAACAAGAAACAGTGATTTCTTGATGGTTTGTCAAGATTTGGGTGGCATCGCCGGTGCCAACAATGGCGGGAATTCCCATTTCTCGGGCGATGATCGCGGCGTGACAAGTCCGGCCGCCGGAATTGGTGACGATCGCACTTGCTTTTTTCATAATCGGTTCCCAATCCGGGTCTGTTTTGTTAGTAACTAAAACTTCTCCTGCTTGAAATTCAGCGATTCTGTGAACATCTAAAATCACGCGGGCTTTGCCTTGTCCGATTGCTTCGCCAACGGCGCGTCCTTTTGCCAAAATTGCACTGGAACCTTGCAATTTGTAGTTGCGCAAAACTGTAGCCGACTTTTGAGATTGTACTGTTTCGGGTCGCGCTTGGACGATAAACAATTCGCCCGTATTGCCGTCTTTTGCCCACTCAATATCCATCGGGGTATAAATCCCGCGCACTTGGGAGTAGTGTTCTTCTATGACTACGGCCCACTCTGCTAGTTGCAGAATTTCATCATCTTGTATGGCAAATTTATTTTTTTCGGCTGCTATCACCGATACGTTTTTGGTGTATTTAGAACCGCCGATATCGTACACCATTTTGAGTGTTTTGCTGCCGAGGCGTTTGTCTAAAATCGGCCGAAAACCTTGTTTTAATGTTGGTTTAAAGACGAAGTATTCATCGGGGTTGACGGCGCCTTGGACGACGTTTTCGCCTAATCCGTAGGCGGCGGTAACTAATACGGCGTTTTTGAATCCGGTTTCGGTGTCGATGCTGAACATGACGCCGGAGGATGCTAAGTCCGATCGCACCATTTTTTGCACGCCGACAGATAAGGCGACTTCAAAGTGGTCGAATCCCCGCTGTTGGCGGTAGGAAATCGCTCTGTCGGTGAATATCGAGGCGAAGCATTTGTGACAGCATTCGAGGACGCCAGCACAAGCTTGGACGTTGAGGTAGGTTTCTTGCTGTCCCGCGAAACTGGCGTCTGGTAAGTCTTCGGCGGTGGCGGAGGAACGCACTGCTACGTCGGTATTGTCGCCGTAGCGATCGCACAATTTCTCGTAAGCATCCGCGATCGCAGCTTGCAATTCTCGCGGAAACGGTGTATCCAGAATCAATGACCGCGCTTGCTTGCCTTTTTGTCGGAGGCTCTGCAGATCTTCTACGTCTAAATCGGCAAAAATCTCGCGCAATTTAGCTTTTAAACCCGCCGAGTCAATGAAGTAGCGGTAAGCGTATGCTGTAGTTGCAAATCCATTGGGAACCCTGACTCCTTTGGCGGTTAACTGTTGAATCATTTCGCCCAAAGAAGCATTTTTCCCGCCTACTAATGGGATGTCGGCGATCCCGACTTCATCAAACCACAAAACTAAGGCTTTATCTTTGGGAATTAACACTTCTTTGTCTTCTATTTCTAATTTTTCTAGCATTGCTTTTTTCCTCTCAACTTCAGCTCACTTCTGTCAAAGGACACTAAATAAATGACAGTAAAAAATGACGGTCATTTTTTTGACGTAGTTTTGTTGCGAAAATTCTCTAAGTTTTCCCGAGGCTGTATCAATCGAGCTTTCGATTTCCTCTATGTCTAGATTATCACTTTTTTGCTAAATAGCAAGGCCTGTGGAGATAATTTATTTGATTGCAAAAAGTAAAGAAATGGTTCTGGCGAGTTTATGTAAGCTATCATAAAAACACTGGTAAACAGATGAATATCGAACATAGTTGCCACCGCTTTTTTGGCGCTGAGCGCGAAGTGGTGCGGCGATACCGCTCGGATGGTGTTGCTAGCGGAATCGAAGGGCAACAAAGGGTGGGTTTCGCTCGCGGGAGGGAAACCCACCCAAAAACGGATACAAGTTTCCCACAAAAGTCGTGAGCTGGCCCAAATTTTAGACTCTTGTTCAACCTCCCCGATTCATCTGTGGAGTAAATCTCAAATCTCAAATCTCAAATCGACTGACAGGGGAACTCACCCAAAAAACACCACACCAAGCAGCTTAGTTTACTCCTGAAACCTAGCTTCTAAAAACCGTAAAAGTTTGCCCTCTAATTGCGTGGATTTACTTAGAGCAAAAACCCAGTCGCAGAGAGTGAATCGTAATTGTTGAACCCGGTATTTTTTAACTTGAAGCGGCGGGATTTTTGGTTAGGCAATTATTTATATGCTATAATAGTTAGTTCGACTGTTTTATGACCCAAAACAAGGTATATGATATCAGTTTTGAGCCCAGGCGCAAAGCGAAACGGCTTTAAAGTTCTTCTGGTGGAAGACAATCAAGCCGAAGCCGATCTGATCGAAGAATTATTATTAGAAACAAATGTCAGCCGAGCCGAGCCTCAAACGCTGTCAGTAAGGTGTACAGACCGTCTGAGCAAAGCGCAACAACTTTTGGTCGGCGAACATTTTGATGTGATTTTACTCGATCTTTCGCTGCCCGACAGCCAAGACTTAAGTACAATTGTCAAAATACAAGAATACAGCCTAAATACTCCGATTGTCGTACTGACAGCCCGCAACGATGAAGAACTTGCCGTGCAGTCAATCCAAGCCGGAGCTCAGGATTATCTAGTCAAGCGAAACATCGACAGCGAAGTGTTAATTCGATCGCTCCGCTACGCAGTCGAGCGGCAGCACAACCAAGAAGCTTTGCGAAAAAGCGAAGAAAAATATCGCTCGGTAGTCGAGAATTCTCTCGTCGGAATTGCCATTCTTGCTCCTGGAAATTCCCCCTCAGAACCAGAAAAATGCGAGTGCTTGGAAGTGAACGATGCTTTGTGCGATTTGCTGGGATACGACCGCCAAGATTTTTTGGACAAAAATTGGGAAGAGTGGGGTTTCCCTGAAGATTGGGAGGCTACATTAGTCGAGTTAAAAAAAATTTTTGCCGGGGATAGCGAAGGCTATGTTTTAGATAAAAAGTGGCGCAAAAAAGACGGAGAAACCGTTTATACTAGAGTCTCCCTGCGCTGTATTCGCGGCCGGGATGGCTCCATCGACCGGATGATTAAAGTAGTCTTGGATGTGAGCGACCGCTACCATTACGAAGCTAAATTAAAAGCATCAGAAGAGTTTTTAAATCACACGATTAATGCTACTCCCGACCCGATTTTTGTCAAAGACGAGCAGCACAGGTGGGTCGTATTGAACGACGCTTTTTGCGAGTTGATGGGAAAAAGGCGATCGGAACTGATAGGTAAGTCGGGATATGAGTTCTTTCCCCCAGCACAAGCCGATTTTTGGGGGCAACAAGACGAGCAAGTATTGCAAAGAAGCATTCCCGAGCAAACGGAAGAAACTTTTACAGATAGCGCCGGCAAAGAACGCATTCTATCTACTAAAAAAACTGTCTTCACCAAAAGCGACGGCACTAAAATGTTGGTCGGAACAATGCGAGATGTGACAGAGTACAAGAACCAGCAAAGAGCTTTGCAGGAAAGCGAAGCTCGATTGCAAGTAATGACCGACAATGTGCCGGCAATGATTTATCAATTTCGGCTGTATGTAAATGGTCAAACATCTTTTAGTTACGTTTCTTCTGGCAGTTGGCAGCTCTATAATTTAAACCCAAAAGAAATAGAAGAAAATGCCAGTTTGGCTTTTGCAACAGTTCACCCAGACGACATCTCAGACTTGCAGCGATCGATCGCAATTTCAGCGGCGACTCAGCAACCTTGGCAGCACCAGTGGCGGCAAATTATGCCGGACAAAGTGAAGTGGCTGCAAGGCGCGTCGAGACCGCAAAAACAAGCCAACGGCGATATAGTTTGGGACGGTTTGGTGATGGATGTCAGCGAATTAAAACAAACCCAGCAAGACCGCGATAGATTTTTTAATCTCTCGCTGGATTTACTTTGCATTGCAGGTTTGGACGGCTATTTCAAACGCTTAAACCCCGCTTGGTCAAAAGTATTAGGTTACAGCTGCGATGAAATGCTAGCCCAACCTTTTATAGAATTCGTGCATCCAGAAGACCGCTCAATAACTCTAGCTGAATTAGAAACACTTAAAAATGGCAATCCCGTTATTAACTTAGAAAACCGCTATCTTTGCCAAGATGGTACTTATAAATGGCTGTCGTGGACGGCATCGCCGTTTGCAGAAGAAGGTTTGATTTATGCAGTTGCTCGCGACGTTACATTTAGAAAGCAAGCTGAAGCTGAATTGCGCAAGAGCGAAGCCACCAACCGCGCTCTTTTAAATGCGATACCTGACATGATATTTCGCTGTCGGGCAGACGGTACTTTTGTAGACTTCAAACCTGCCAAAGATTTCGAGAATATCCTACCGCGAAAAAGAGTAATCGGTCAAAAAGCACAAGACATATTGCCTGCTGCTTTTGCTGAAAAAATATTGTCCGGCAATCAACAAGCGATCGACACTGGCGAGATTCAAGTCGTAGAATATCAAATGCCAGTTAATGGTGAACTGTACGATTTTGAAGCTAGAATTGTCTTCTGCACGGAAGACGAAATTATCGCGATCGTCCGCGACATCACTCAACGCAAACGTTCCGAGTCACTACTCCACAGGCAAGCAGTAGCAATGGCCCAAGCTTCCGAAGGTATAGCCATACTCAATGCCGCCGGAGAGGTGATTTATTGCAACGCAGCCCGACTAAAAATCTACGGTTACGACTCTCTCGAAGAAATATATGGCAAAAGTTGGAAAATATTCTACGAAGGTGCAGAACTGCAAAGGTTCGAGCAAGAAGTCGTGCCGGTTTTAGTGCAGAAAGGTTGTTACAGCACCGAAGCAGTAGGATGCCGCCGCGACCGCTCGAAAGTTCCTCTAGATGTCTCGCTGACCATGCTGCCCGACGGTGAAATCATTTGCATTGTTCGCGATATTTCCGAAAGAAAACAAACCGAAGCAGCACTGCGAGAAAGCCAGCGGTTCACTCAACAAATTGCTGAGGCAAGTCCTAATATTTTGTATGTTTATGACTTAATAGAACAAAAAACTATCTATGCGAACGCTTCTATATACCGCATTCTTGGCTATACAGTAGAGGAGATTCAGGGAATTGGGCCGTGGATGAAGCCAAATTTAATGCACCCGGAAGATGCAATCAAAATACCAGATTATTTGCAGCAAGTCGAAACGGGCACGGAAGGGGATATCTTTGAAATAGAATACCGAATCAGGCACAAAGATGGTTCTTGGCGCTGGATTGTCAGCCGAGATACTGTATTTGCAAAAACAGCAGACGGTAAGTTAAAACAAATTCTAGGCACGGGAACTGATATTACAGAAAGCAAGCAAGCAGAAGATGAAATCAAGCTGTTGCTAGCAGCAACTAAAGCAATTAGTCAGTCTGCTGATTTTCACAGCGCCCTCCCAGAGATTCTGCGGTTGCTGTGCAATGCGATCGGCTGGAATTTTGCGGAAGCCTGGCTCCCGGCTGCTAACGGTACTTTTTTGGAACACAGCGAAACTTGGTACGCTAGCGATCGCGATTTAGATAGGTTCGGGCGCGAAAGTAAAAAAATTAGATTCGCCGCCGGAGTGGGAGTACCCGGACGGATTTGGTCAACCCGAAATGTAGAATGGATTGAAGATATTTCTGTAGCCAAAAATCATCTTTTTGCCCGATCGCAAATGGCGGCAGCAGTCGGATTGAAAGGTTGTTTCGGAGTGCCAATTCGCGCTAGCGCAGAGGTGCTGGCAGTTTTAGTATTCTGCAAGCGCGACCGAGCGATTATGGAACCGCGTATAGTAGAGTTGGTCAAAGCGCTAGCGACTCAGTTGGGCGATCATCTTCAGCGCAAACAAGCCGAAGAAGAATTGCGCAAAAGTGAAGAACGCTGGCAGTTAGTTCTCAAAGGCAATCAAGACGGAATTTGGGACCTGAATTTTCAAACAAATGAAATTTTCCGCTCAGCCCGCTGGCAAGAAATTATTGGTTACGCCGACGGCGAAATGGACAGCAGCAGCGCATGGATCGATCGCGTCCATCCAGACGATCGCGATCGGGTGCAAGCAGCAATCCAAGATTATCTCGATCGCCAAACCCCCAATTACGCCGCCGAATACCGCTTGCAGTGCAAAGACGGCAGCTATAAGTGGGTGCTCGCCCGCGCTCAAGCAGTATGGGACAAAGCCGGCAATCCCCTGCGGATGGTGGGTTCGATGACGGATATCAGCGATCGCAAAGCAGCAGAATTAGCCTTACTGCGGGTCACTCAAGCCGTCGAAAGTACCAGCGACGCGATCGCGATCGCCGACTTGAAAGGGCGGCCTATTTACCACAATCAAGCCTTTATTCAGCGTTACGGCTACAGGGTGGAAGAACTCAACGATATCGCCGATCTCGCCGTGCTTAATGTCCGGCATAAAAGTTACAAACAAATCTATAAAAGCCTTCGCAAAGGTCGCTCTTGGTGCGGCGAACTTGCGCTGCAAACTAAGAGCGGCGAAGCAGTTACTGCTCTGGTGCGAGCCGACAGCATTAAAGATATAAATGGCTGTTTAATAGGCTTAATTGGAGTGATTACAGATATCACCAAACGCAAAGAATCAGAATTAATATTGCGCCAGAAATTAAAGCGCGAACAGTTGGCAGTAGCCATGCTGGAACGAATTATATCTTCTCTTAATTTAGAAGAGATTCTTACCAAAACCGTCGAAGAAGTGCGGCATTTTTTGCAAGTAGACCGCACTGTTATTTACCAATTTAATCCGGATTGGAGCGGGTTTATCGCTGTCGAGTCGGTAGCCGAAAATTTCCGCTCAATTGTAGGAATGGAAATTTATGACCCCTGTTTTGGGGAAGCCTACGTTACTCTTTACCAAGAGGGCAGAATTACAGCCACAGAAGATGTTTACAATGCCGGCCTAGCCGAGTGCCACTTGGCTCTGTTGACTCAGCTCCAGGTGAGAGCGAATCTGGTAGTGCCGATTTTGCAAGGTGAAAACTTGTGGGGGCTGTTAATTGCCCACCACTGCACGAGTCCTCGTCCCTGGCAGCAATTGGAGGCAGAGTGCCTGAAACAATTGGGGGTGCAGTTGGCGATCGCCATTCAGCAATCGACGCTATTTGAACAAGCACAAACCGAAATTGCCGATCGCAAACTTGCAGAAGCAGCCCTACAATTAGCCAAAGAATCCGCCGAATCCGCCAACCGCGCTAAAAGCGACTTTCTGGCCAACATGAGCCACGAATTGCGAACCCCTTTGAACGGGATTTTAGGATACATTCAATTGCTGAAACTAGATAAGAATTTAACCGCAGATCAGCACGAAAGTCTCGACAACGTTCAACAGTGCGGCCACCACCTGCTGATGCTGATTAATGACGTTTTAGACCTCTCAAAAATCGAAGCTAGTAAAATGGAACTGTCACCGACAAACGTGCATTTTCCCAGCTTTGTTAAAAGTATTGTTGATTTGTTCCACATGCGATCGGAGCAAAAAGGAATAGCCTTTAATTACGAGCAGTTGTCGGCGCTGCCAGACGGCGTTTTTGCTGACGAAAAAAGGTTGCGCCAAGTTTTGATTAATTTGCTCAGCAATGCCGTTAAGTTTACCGAGAGCGGCGGCGTTACATTCAAAGTCGGTTATGCACAAAATTTAGCCGAAAATTATCCTCAAACCAACAGGGCAAACTCTAGTTTGACAGCGTCCAGTGCCACTCAAACAATCAATTTGACCGCTCCTGTAGACGCGCAGCAAATATCGCTCCCGCCGCAGGAAACAAAAGAAGCACGCCAGGTGATAACAGCAGCAAATACGGGCGATCGCGCCCCTACCGCTAAAATTCGCTTTCAAATCGAAGATACTGGCATTGGCATCGGGCAGAATAAATTAGAAGAAATATTTTTGCCTTTTCATCAAGTCGGCGATCATAACAATTTCGTCGAAGGTACCGGACTGGGACTTTCCATCAGCCAAAAATTAGTCAAAATGATGGGCAGCCAAATTCGCGTCCAAAGTACCTCCGGCAAAGGCAGCATATTTTGGTTCGATCTGGACTTGCCCGCAGTCACCCAGTGTTCTGAACACCCCTCCACGCAAGAAAAACGCCGGATTGTCGGTTTTAGCGGCCGCCAGCGGAAAGTGCTCATCGTGGACGATCGTGAAGTAAATCGCGCCTGGGTGCACAGGCTGCTTTCTCATTTGGGCTTTGAAATTGCACAAGCCACAGACGGCGAAGACTGCTTGCACCAAGCACAGGAATTTCTACCGGATCTCATTTTAATGGATTTGGTGATGCCAGTAATGGACGGTTGGGAAGCTACCAGGCGGCTGCGACAGTTGCCGGAATTAAAAGATGTGGTTATCCTTGCTTTATCCGCTAACGTTTACGAGACTACCAGGCAAGAGAGCATACTTGCAGGTTGCGATAACTTTCTCACCAAACCAATTCAAACTAACGAGCTTTTAGAATTATTGCGCCTGCATTTGAGACTAGAATGGGTTTACGAAGAAGGATCCCAAACCAAACAGCGGAAAGCTCAAACTCCCACAGCATCACCTGAAATTGCTGCTGCTGACTCAACGATGGTGTCTCCTGCCTCAGAGTCAGTCTTGGCCTTGTTAAGATTGGCTGCAATGGGCGATATTGAAGCTATTCTGGAAGAAACTGCTAAACTAGAACATTCTGACCCGACATTAGTGCCTTTCGTTCATCACCTGCGCCAACTTACTAAAGGATTTCAGCTCAAGCAAATTCGAGATTTTTTGAAGCAACATTTGTCCTAAAATTGACGGTAGCTAACAGACCACTCAAAATCTGTTAAATCTCGGGCAAGCGAGTACCATTCTCAATCAGGGGTTATGGGCTTGGGCGAAGCGACAAGTTAATTTGCTTGTGGGGCCCGCACTCGCAGCCCGCTCCTAAAATGGTTATTGCAAATAGAAGCATCTACGAAGCAACCGGGTTTCTAGAGCCGCATAAAATCCCTAGAATCCGATTTAAAGTCACAACCCACAACTCAAAACTCAAAAATTTGAATGTTTCCCTTGAATATGAACGATAAAAATTCCGAAAGAAGCATCATACTAATTGTCGATGACAACCAAACAAATCTTGACGTACTTTTCGAGTTGTTAAGGAATTACGGGTTTAAAGTATTAGTGGCTCTAGACGGCGAAAGTGCGATCGAGCAAATTGAATACATCCATCCAGACTTGATTCTTTTGGATATCATGATGCCAGGAATTGACGGTTTTGAAACTTGCCTGCGTTTGAAAGCAGACCCGTCAACGCAAGACATTCCCATCATATTCATGAGCGCCCTTTCCGATACGCTTGATAAAGTAAAAGGCTTTCAGACAGGAGCCGTTGACTACATCACTAAGCCTTTCCAGCACGAAGAAGTGTTGAGCCGCATTCAAACTCACTTGACAATCCGCAGCTTGCAAAAAAAACTCGAAGAAAAAAACCTCGAACTTGCCCACCTCAACCAAAACCTGGAAAGACTTGTCGAACAAAAAACCAAGCAATTAATCGACCAGGAAAAAACAGCCATCATCGGACGTTTGACCCAGGGAATGGTTCACAACCTCAAAAGTCCGCTGCAAGTGATCCAGACTAGCGTCGATTTGATTGAAACAAAAGCCACAAAAATTCAAGAAGACTCTCTGTTTAATTATACTAAGTATATTTTTCAAGCTGTCACAAAAATCAATCAGATCATGGATACTCTGATGATGAAAAGCCGAAAAGAGCAAAAGCAAGATTTGCACCCGGTGAATATCAACGATTTAGTGCAGCGAGAAATTCAGCTATTAGAAGGCAACCTGTATTTTAAAAATAAGATTAGAAAAAAATACTTTTATGACGAAGAAATTGCCAGCATTCCATTAATTTATTCCTATATCTCTCAAGTATTTTATAATTTAATCAATAATGCAATGGATGCTATGTGGGAAAAGAAAAGCCGGGAACTAACTATCGTAACTAGGCAAGACGACTCCAACATATACATGGACATTGCAGATACCGGATGCGGCATATCATCGGAAGATTTGTCAAAAGTTTTTGACCCTTTTTACACCTCTAAGCCACCTAAAGGCGAGGAAAAAAGTGAAGGCGAACCGACAGGAACTGGTCTCGGACTTTATACTTGTATTGAACTTTTAAAACCTTTTAACGGTGAGATTGCTATTAGCAGCAATGTCGGCCAAGGCAGCGTCTTTACAGTTGTGCTGCCCAAACCGCCGAAAACTTGATCGACTCACCTGAGTAAAATTGTGTCCGGTTAGACAACCGTAATTAAGTTCGTAATTAGGTTCGTAGTAAAGAATGCAAGTCTTGAATCCTCCCGAAATAGAGGACTTGCATTGCCCAATACAAACAGGCGCTAATTGCGGTAATTTACCGGACACAATCGAGCAGCGTGTCCCGTAAATTAACGGGAATTTTTCTAGGTTCGTAGTAATACCAGTTTGAAAAAAGAAGGCAACTTTAGGCAAGCTTCAAACCGCAATTTAACAACTCAAATCTAAAATTTAAAATCGTATAAAAAATGCAAATCCTGATTCCTCCGCCATCTTTGGCCTTGCCCCTTGCTATTCTCCTGCCAAAGGTTGTAAATTAAAACAGGGTTGAGTTGCAACTTTGGTCAGAGTATGATGATTTTGGGTACGAGGTTTGGGGCGAGGCGGACAACTTGCAGCGAACAACTCCATTCTACAAATAAATCTGGGGGGTCTGCAAGCACCCAGCGCACCCTAAAGCCTGCGCTTTAAGTTCCCCAATTAATCAGCTAGGTAACTGTATGACCTGCTAAGATTTTTTGATTACTAAAAAATAGCAAAAGGATACCAGTTAAAAAAAATGCCACTATACGCAAGAGCAAAACCGCGATAGTCATCAGTCATTCCAAATCTAAAATCTAAAATCTAAAATCTAAAATCTAAAAGGGTATGACATCTGTTTTTGAGCCAAATTTAACGCCTGCTTGCTTGAAAGTTCTTTTAGTAGAACACTGTGCAGAAGATGCAGAACTCTTTCAAGAACTGCTGTCTCCTCGCCGACTGGGACAATCAATTGATTTGACGAATGTAGTTAGCCTCCGGGAAGCTATAAAAATTTTAAGCTGCGAGGTTTTTGATGTAATTTTATTAGACCTTTCACTTCCTGACAGCCCAAAACTTAATACTCTTGTCCGGCTGCAAGATAGCGGTATAAATATTCCGATCGTCATTCTGACAGCCGCCGATGACGAAGAACTGGCCCTCGAGTTAATTGCCGCCGGCGCCCAAGATTATGTGGTGAAAAGACAAGTAGACAGCCGGCTGCTGGTGCGAACCCTCAGGTGCGCGATCGCCCGCCAGAAACGACAAGCAGAATGGCAAAAAAGTCAAGAAAAATACCAGCAGGTTGTTAAAAATATCAAACAAGTAGTTTTTGAAACAAATATTGCTGGCAATTGGACTTTTCTCAATCCGGCTTGGACAGAAATTACCGGATTTACCGTTGATGAAAGCTTAGGAACTTCCTGTTTGAGTTACGTTCATTCTGAGGATCAATACCAATATTTAAATTCCTTTAGAGGTCTGAGCGAAAATCAAGAAACATCCTGTTGCTATCAAATTCGATATCTTACAAAAAATGGCGAAATTCGCTGGGTGGAAGTGCATGAAGGTTTGATTTGTGACTGGGACGGCGCGGTGCAGGGGACGATAGGAACTATTCACGATATTACGGATAAAATTTTAGCACTCTCAGAACTGGAAGCTAGTAAAAAGTTTTTGAATTATACGATTGATGCACTGGCTGACCCAATTTTTGTCAAGGACGAACAGCACCGCTGGATACTGTTAAATAATGCTTTTTGCAAGCTGATCGGCAAGCAGCGCGAGGAACTGCTGGGCAACTCGGATTACGACTTTTTCCCAAAACAAGAAGCTGAATTTTTTTGGCAGAATGACGAACAAGTGTTTAGCACGAGGAAAGAAAACGAGACCGAGGAAATATTTACGGACGCCAGCGGTGCAAAGCACATTCTGTCTACTAAAAAAACTGTCTTTGAAAATACCGACGGCAGTAAAATTCTCGTCGGGATAATTCGAGATATCACTCAGGATAGGCGCCAACAATTAGCGCAGCAAGAAAGCGAAGCTAGACTGCGGCAACTTGCTGCCAATTTGCCGGGAAGAATTTATCAATTTCGCCTCTCAACCGACGGCAAAAAAACTTTTCCTTACATTTCTTCTGCCAGCCGCGATTTATATGAATTGGCCCCAGAAAATATTCAGCCGAATCCCCAACTCGTTTTTAGTTGTATTCATCCAGACGATCGGCAAAAATTTGAAGAATCTCTTGCTTTTTCTGCGGCAAATATGCAGCCATGGCAGCAGGAATGGGGCGCGATTGTGTCCTCGGAAAAACTTAAGTGGATGCAAGGGGTTTCGAGACCGGAACGAGTTGATGGTTCGACTGAAATAGGGCAGGAAGGGGATATAGTTTGGGAAGGCATGGTGCGGGATATTACTGAGCTAAAACAGGCAGAAGTAGCTTTGCGGGAGAGCGAAGCAAGATTTCGATCGCTCGTTGAAAATATCCCCGGCGCTATCTATCGTTGCCTGTATGACGCTGAGTGGACGATGGTATTTATTAGCGATGAAATTGAGGCAATTAGCGGCTATCCTGCTGAGGATTTTATTAGTAACAACCGCTTGAGTTTTGCCAGCATCATCCATGAGGCAGATACTGAAATGGTCTATCGACAAGTCAACGCAGCAGTAGAGTCGAAACAGCCGTACAATCTAGAATACCGGATTGTTCGCGCTGACGGCACGGTGCGGTGGATGTCGGAAAGAGGTAGGCCGACTTACAATCTAGAAGGGTTTGTTTTGTGGCTCGACGGAGGGATTTTTGACATTACCGATCGCAAACAAGCCGAACTGACTCTCTCCCTGGTAACTCAAGCTGTAGACAGCGCTAGTGATGCGATCGCGATCGCAGATTTGGACGGTTATTCCGTTTATCACAATCAAGCATTTATTCAGCGCTACGGCTATACAGTTGAGGAACTAAATAATGCAGGCGGCCCAGCAGTAATGTACGCCAAATCTCAAGATTTGAAAAAGTTATTTAGGGTGCTGCGGAAAGGTTTTTCATGGGAAAAAGAAATTGAAATTAAAACTAAAGATGGCGAGATTATAGAAACTTTATTGCGAGCTGACAGCATTAAAGATAGCGCCAGTCAACCAATAGGAATGATAGCCATAATTGCCGACCTCACAGAAATAAAACGCACCGAATCGGCATTAAAACTCAGCCAAGAGCGATTGCAGTTGGCGATTTCAGGCAGCTCTTTGGGGCTGTGGGATTGGAATATAGCTACTGGCGAAACTTATTTCGATTTTCATTGGAAATCAATGCTCGATTACGCAGAAACAGAAATTGAAAATAACTTCCAAGCTTGGGAAAATTTGCTGCATCCCGGAGACCGACCGAAGGTAATGGAATCTTTAAATTCCTATTTGGAAGGTAGCACTGATATCTATGAAGTTGAATTTCGGATGCTCAACAAAACCGGAGATTGGCAGTGGATTATGGCGATTGGCAAGGTAGTAGAGTACGACGAATGGGGTGCGCCGTTGCGGATGGCTGGTACTCACAAAGATATCAGCGCCCGCGTTGCAGCAGAAGCAGAAAAAACGCTGTTGATCGCATCTCTGCAACAACTTGCCGAACAGTTGCAAGAAGCTCAAAAAATAGCGCGCATCGGCAATTGGGAATTCGATATGGAAGCAGGAATTATTACTTGGTCGGAAGAACTGTTTCGAGTTTACGGTCGAGAATTGAATCGACCGCCGACAATGGAAGAACTTTTAGAACTAATTCATCCCGATGACAAAGAAAGGTTTACACAAGTTGTGCAAAAGGCAATGACTGAAGGGACAGCTTACGATATCGACCACCGCATCTATTTTCCATCAGGAGAAATCAGGCACGTTAACGGTAAAGCACAAGCTGTTAAAAATGAGTTTGGTCAGGTGGTGCGACTGTGTGGCACGGCAATGGACATTACCGATCGCAAAAAAGCCGAAACTGCTTTGCAACAAAGCGAACAGCGATTTCGAGCTGTATTTGAACAAGCGGCGCTCGGCATTGTAAAAGTGTGGCCAGACGGTCAATTTTTGAGGGTAAATCAAGGCTTTTGCAATATTGTCGGCTACTCACAATTGGAACTGAAAGCGCGAAATGTTTGGGATATTTCTCACCCGGAAGATGTAGAAGTAGATGTGGAGTCTAGCAACAGACTGTTAGCTGGGGAAATTTTTAATTATTCACTTGAAAAACGCTTTGTTCGCAAAGACGGTTCATTTGTTTGGGCTAATGTGACTGTATCTTTAGTGCGGGATGGAGTTGGGGAACCGAGCTACTTAATTGCTGTAATTGAAGATATTAGCTCTCGCAAGCTTGCCGAGGCTATCTTGCGCCAGCAATTAAAGCGAGAACGCTTGGTGGTAGGGATGCTGGAACGCATTCGCTCTTCTCTAAATTTAGAAGAGATTTTGACCAAAGCTGTTGCTGAAGTACGGCAATTTTTGCAAACAGACCGGACAGTTATTTATCGCTTTAATCCCGATAGGAGCGGTTTTGTAACTGTCGAGTCTGTAGGTCAAAATTGGCAGTCGATTCAGGGACTAACTATTAAGGATTCCTGCTTTGAATACAGCTATGCTTCTGCTTACGAACACGGTCGCGCTGTAGCTGTGGATGATATTTACAAAGCTGGTCTTTCCGAGTGCTACATTAATTTATTAAGTCAATTTCAGGTGCGAGCTAATTTGGTAGTGCCGATTTTGCAAGGCGAGAAGTTGTGGGGGCTATTGATTGCCCACGAGTGCGCGGGCCGCCGCCGCTGGCTGGAAATTGAGGTCGAGTGTCTGCAACAAATTAGCGTGCAGTTGGCAATCGCGATCCAGCAATCGACGCTGTTTGAGCAAGCACAAACTGAAATTGCCGATCGCAAACAAGCCGAGTCAGCTTTGCAGGAATCGGAAGCGCGAGAACGTTCAAAAGCGCTAGAGTTAGAAGCAGCTATTAACAAGCTCAGAACCACTCAAGCTCAGCTCGTTCAAAATGAAAAAATGGTGAGTTTGGGTCAGTTAGTTGCTGGTGTTGCTCACGAAATTAATAACCCCGTTAGCTTTATTCACGGCAATCTCAGTCCGGCTCGTAATTACACTTTAGATTTGCTGGAATTGATTAAAGTTTACCAGCATTACTGTCCTAATCCTCCGGTCGAAGTCTTGGATAAAATTGATGAAATAGACTTGGATTATATTGCTGAGGATTTCCCGAAATTGTTTAATTCGATGCAAGTAGGAACCGAGCGAATTGTCGAAATCGTCAAATCCTTGCGCAACTTTTCCCGCTTGGACGAGGCCGCTGGGAAGTCGGTCAACATTCACGAGGGAATTGATAGCACTTTGATGATTTTGCAAAATCGGTTAAAATCTCACAGCAGCCGTCCGGGGATTCAGATAGTTAAAGATTACCAACAATTGCCGCAAGTTGAATGTTTCCCGGGCGAGTTGAATCAGGTATTTATGAATATTTTGATTAATGCGATCGATGCTTTGGAAGAACGGGACAAGCAGCGCCCGATCGAGGAGTGCGATCGACATCCCAGCACGATCGCTATTCGCAGTTATCAGCCTGCTGCGGGCTTCGTAGCGGTATCTATTGCCGACAACGGGCGGGGGATACCGGAGCACGTGCGATCGAGGCTGTTTGACCCGTTTTTCACCACTAAACCTGTGGGCAAAGGTACGGGTTTGGGACTGTCGATTTCTCACTCGATTATAGTCGATCGGCACGGCGGCCGATTGAGCTGTATTTCGACACCAGGAGAGGGAGCAGAGTTTGTGATTGAAATTCCAGTGCGGCCGAATTTAACGGGTACGAGTTCAAAGAAAGCGGGAATAAATTAGTAATTGGTAATTGGAAATTGGGGAGCGGTCAATCGATTTTAGATTTGAGATTTTAGATTTGAGATTGACCCCACGGATAAATGCTCTTTCTTGAGGATTTTCGATTTGAGATTTGGGATTGATTCCACCGATAAATCACGTGGCGGGTACCACCTTTGAAATTATTGGTAATGGGTAATATCAAATACGGTAACATCGGAATTATACCCTGCTTTGCTGTGCATTTTGTTCGCTCCGGGTCACTCTATCGCGTCCCACTCGCGCTGCACTCCGAAAATTATTATTCCGATGCAAAGTCAACGATATGAGTTATGAGTTGTGAGTTGTGAGTGAAAAATTAAACACGGTATTACCAATTACCAATTACCAATTAGCTCTGGGGGGGTGACAACCAGCCTGAAACCCAGAGGTGATGAGGATTGAGCCAATGTGTGCTTAAAAAAAATAGGCAGCATAATTGTTACACGCTTGCCTATCCAAAAAATAATGATACCAACATTTTACCAGACTCATTTAAAAAA